>DASRQP010000328.1:0-12921 GCA_035696585.1 Candidatus Acidiferrales bacterium
GGCGGGACCCTTCGAGGCTCAGGGCAGGCGGGAGCTACAGGGGGAAGAGGAGCACAAAGACGCCACCCTCCGTAGAGACAACCGCAGCGCTAAAACGCGCCTCACAGACAACGTTCCCTTCCTTCGTCCCTTCCTGCGTCAGGGCAGGCAGGACAAGCAGGATGGGGCACCCGCAAAAGCGAGACGGTGATGAGTGACGGGCGGGACGTGCTCTTACGAACAACGCAGGACCTCACGTCAGCCCGCACAAGACGCGGGCGGGACGTGAGCTACAGGACGCGGCGGGACCGCTCGAGGGTCAGGCAGGCGTGAGGTGGTGCTTTCTAAAGTTGGGGTGTTGCGTCTGAATAGGTAGCAGAGCTGCGGTTGTCGGAGGAACCACCATGAATAAGCTGATGCAGGATATTCGGTACGGGCTGCGGATGCTCGCGAAGTCGCCGGGATTTGCCGCAGTGGCAATACTGACGCTGGCGCTGGGAATTGGCGCGAACACAGCGATTTTCAGCTTGATTGACGCGGTGATGCTGCGCTCGCTGCCAGTGGATAATCCTTCACAGTTGATGCTGCTGAAGTGGACGGCACACAAATCGCCCGATATTCACAGTTACATGTCGTCGGGCGATTGCCAGACGGATATGCAGTTTGGGGCAGCGAATCCGTCCGGGTGCTCATTTTCCGAACCGATGTTTCGCGAGATCGCGAAAACAGATACGTTTGCGGGCGTTGCGGCGTTCGCGAACTCTGGGCGGCTGGATTTGACTGGTAATGGCCCGGCAGCGGTCATCAACGGCCAGCTTGTTTCCGGAGATTTTTTTCACACCATGGGCGTGAAGGCCGCGGCGGGAAGAGTGTTTGAAGCGAGCGACGATTCGCGGTCGGCGGCCTCGGTGGCGGTGTTGAATTACGGTTATTGGCAGAGTGCGTTTGGCGGATCTCGCAACGTAATAGGCCGGACGATTGAGTTGAACAACGTTCCATTCACGATTGTTGGCGTGGCGGAATCCCGATTCACGGGAGTCACGCCGGGCAGCGATTACGATGTGTGGCTGCCGCTCTCCGATGGGGAACGGATCAACCCGCAGGCGCAGATACGCGACCGGCTGGGGATGGGTAAGCGTCAGGACGATGTCGCTTCGTGGTGGCTGACGATTATTGGTAGGGTGAAGCCGAACACGCCCGTCGCGCAGGCGCAGGCGATTGTCAGCGGCGTCTTCCGCAACGAGATGCTTCACGGCGCAGTGCCGATGTTTCACGGCGGCGGATTGGCAGGAGGGTCTGGGCCGCGACCGGGAGGAGCAGCAGGCGGCGGAATGGTTCGCCAGCAAATCGTTATGGGGGGAGGGCCGGGGCCTGCGCCCGGCGGCGGTAATGCGCCGATCGGTTCGGCGCCGCCTCAAATGGCACCCGGCAAGGGGCCAATTGAATTCCATGGGGCGCCTCCGAGCGGCAATGTGCCCTTTGGTGCGGCCTCGCCTCAAATGGCGCAGGGGAAGGGACCTGTCGAGTTTCGTGGGCCAGCATCCGGCGGGCAGATGCCGCAGTCGGCGGGCAAAAAGCCACTCGTGATGCCAGGGCCGCAGGGAGCAGCTCCGGCGGGCGGGATGCAGGGCGGCGAAAGCGCGAATGGGCCGAAGACGTTGTCGACGGCGGCGGACAATCCGGAGATTACTCTGGTGCCGGCGCAAAGCGGGTTGACGGGATCGCGCACGCGGTATTCCGATCCGCTGTATGTGTTGATGCTTGCAGTGGGAATTATTTTGCTGATTGCGTGCGCGAACGTGGCCGGACTGATGCTGGCGCGGGCGACTGCGCGGCAAAAAGAAGTCGCCGTGAGGCTGGCGCTGGGAGCTGGGCGCGCGCGAATCGTGCGGCAATTGCTGACGGAGAGCGTGATGCTATCGGTGCTGGGAGGCGCGCTGGGAATTTTGTTCGCGTATTGGGGCGCGCACGCGATTATTTCGTTCGTGTCGAGCAATCAGACGCGGCCGCTGGGATTTGCGACGGGCATCGACATGCGCGTGCTTGGATTTACGGTGGCTGTTTCGCTGGTGACGGGGATTATTTTCGGACTCGCGCCGGCGTTTCGGAGCGCGCGGATTGACTTGACGCCAATACTCAAGGATGGCGAGGGAAGTTCCGCGAGCGGCGGACGCGCCGGAAAATGGTTCAGCGTCGGCAACGCGCTGGTGGTGACGCAAGTGGCGCTGGCAATTGTTGTGCTGGTTGGCGCGGGATTGCTGGTGCGGACGCTCGAAAATTTGCGGAGCGTTGACGTGGGTTTTGATGCGCACAATATCGTGGTGTTCGCAATCGATCCCACACTGGCGGGCTATAAAGGCGCGCAGGTTGACAGCTTTTACCGCGATTTGCGGGGGCGGCTGGCGGAAACGCCGGGCGTGAAAGCTGTGAGTTACTCGCAGATGCCGCTGCTGAGTGGCGGACTGATGATCACCAGTTTCCACTGGCCAGGGACGCCGCAAGATCAGGAATCCGACGCGGATACGCTGGAGGTTGGCCCGAGTTTTTTTGAGACGATGCACATTCCGTTTCTTGCGGGCCGCAACTTCAATATTTCAGATTACGAGCTGGCGGCGTCCAATCACGGACCTTCGCCGACCGCAGCGCCGAGTCCCGTGATCGTGAATCAAACGTTCGTTGAGAAATATCTGGGCAAGGAAAATCCGATCGGAAAGCAATTCGGACAATCGCCGGCTGACGCGAATGGACCGGCGAATCCCGGCTATCAAATCGTTGGCGTGGTGCGCGACACGAAATACAACAGTTTGCGCCGAGAAATCCACGCGATGATGTACGGGCCGCAAGCTGGCGGAGGAGCGTCGTTCGAGGTACGGACGGCGGCGGACCCGCAGGCGTTGCTTCCCGCGATACGCAAAGTGGTCGCGCAAGTGAACGCGAATTTGCCCCTCTTCAATGTGAACACGGAATCGGAGCAGATTGACCGGCTATTGTTCCAGGAACGGCTGGTCGCGCGCGTGTCGGGATTTTTTGGCTTGCTGGCGCTGGTACTGGCGTGCATCGGATTGTATGGATTGCTTTCGTATGAAGTGGCGCGGCGGACGCGGGAGATTGGGATTCGCATGGCGTTGGGAGCACAGCAGCGGGATGTTCTGCGACTCGTCGTGGGGCAGGGAATTTTGCTGGCTCTTGTGGGCGCAGCGGTGGGAATTGGCGCTGCGATGGGAGTGACGCGGTACATGGCGAGCATGTTGTATGACGTGCATGCGAATGATCCGGCAACGATTGCTGGAGTGGCGATTCTGCTGACGTTGGTGGCGCTGGCGGCTTGTTACATTCCGGCGCGGCGAGCAACGCGAGTGGATCCGATGGTGGCACTTAGGTATGAATAGTTGATAGTTGACAGTTCATAGTTGAGAGTCACAGGCGAGAAAGACGAAACTCGAAATTCGAAACTCGAAAAAGCGCGGAATTCGAGCGCGAAAGGTTCAATGTCACAATGCGCGATAGGCGAAGGAGAGACTTCATGTCAGCCGGACGCGAATTGCCGCAACTCTTCCTCGCGATTTATGGCGTTGACTTTCCTTTGACCGCAAGTTAAGAATTCTCGCCGCTTGATGACACACTCCTAGCGGCAAAAACGAGGTAAACAACTTGAGCGATATGATCGCGCCTTCGGCGAGTGGTGAACCCGCGGGCAAACGCAAACTGCTTGCGCCGATATGGCATACCGTCGGCTTGGTCGTTCTGATTTTCGGGACCTCGGCGGCTTCTTATCTAACGTCGCACCGTTTCTTGAACGCAAGCCCGCAGGCGGCGGTCGCAAATCGCGCGGCAATGTTGGTGACGTACGCCGGAACGCTGGTGCTTGAGTGGGTGTTTTTCCTCTACGTGTATCTGGGCGAAAAGTTTTCGCGCGGGACGCGCATTGCGGAACGCGTTGGAGGACGCTGGTCGAGCGCACGCGATTTCTGGCGGGACATTGGCATCGCGCTGGCATTGTGGGTGGTCTTGACCGTATTTGGTGGAATTGTGGGTCACCTATTGCATCCCAAGGGCATGGAAACCGTTCTCAAGTTGCTTCCACGCGACGCGACTGAGATCATCGCGTGGCTGCTCGTGTGCGTCTCGGCAGGATTTTGCGAAGAGTACGTGTTTCGCGGATATCTGCAGGAGCAATTCCGGTTGCTGACCGGAAAAGTGTGGATCGCGGTGGCGCTGCAGGCAATCGTTTTTGGATTTGGCCATGGTTACCAAGGCGTTGCGCTGATGCTGACGATTATTGTCTACGGATTGTTGATCGGCGCAACGGCGGCTTGGCGAAAATCGTTGCGGCCCGTGATGATTGCCCATGGATGGCTCGATTTCTTCGAGGGATTCGCATTCTATGTTGCGCATGCGCTACACCAGATCTGAGAGCGCAGTTCATAGTTAAGAGTTGGTGGTCGAAAACCGAGACCGCGAAAAAGCGAAACCTGAAATACCCCACCCTTCGCAGAAGTCGCGAAGGATGGGGCACCCGAGAGCAGGCCCCCTGCGCGCGGCGAGCAACGCGAGTGGATCCGATGGTGGCGCTTAGGTATGAATAGTTGATAGTTGACAGTTCATAGTTGAGAGTCACAGGCGAGAAAGACGAAACTCGAAGTTCGAACTCGAAAAACGGAAACGCAAGAACCTCCCGTCGATGCGAATTCCTCCGTCAAGGCAAGCAGGGCAGGCGAGATGACCGCAGGAAGCAAAGACGAGGCGGGCGAAGCTGCCTGGTTTGGCGTTTTCAGCGGATAACCGATGCGCCACGGCATTTCGCCTTAATGTTTGACGTCCGACATAGAGCGTTTCATGATGTCCTTATCTACCGTCCATAACTTCCGATCCACAGAGGTGTATCCATGGCTCAGGCAGCCGTGAAGAACCCTTCCACAGGCAAATCTTACGCGAAGAAAGCGAAAGAACCTCGTGTCGCGAAGAAAATTCGTATCTCCGTCGAAGGCATAGACACCAACGGCAATCCGTTCAAGGAACGCGTGCAGACGATCAACATTAGCCGCAGCGGCGCGCGCGTTGACGGCCCGTGTTGTCTGCGCGGACCCGGCGAGGTGATCGTCGTCAAGCGCCGCTGGAAGAAGGCCAAGTTTCGCGTCGTCTGGATGGGGCAAGTTGGCGCGCCCGAGGCCTGCCAGATCGGGATCTGCTTGCTGGAGCCAGAAAAGAAAATCTGGTAAGGCTGGCGCTGCGAGATTTGCGCTCCGGAGCGATGCGAACGACGCATTGGTGAGGCATGACCCTTGACTTCTTGCAAGGCTCAGGTCATTCAGAAAGGCGGGAGTTCGCATCTTCGATGATTGTGTTCGAAACTGAGCGGCTGATTCTGCGACATATGACGACCGATGATTTTGATGCGCTGATGGCGGTTTTCGGGGATCCGGTGACAATGAAATATTACCCGAGCGCGTTTCAGCGCGACGACGTGACAAAGTGGATCGAGTGGTGCATGAAAAGTTACGACGAGAATGGATATGGCTTGTACGCAATGGTGCTGAAGGAAAACAACACGGTGATCGGCGATTGCGGACACGCGCGGCAGGAAGTCGACGGAGAAGCGGAGGTCGAGATTGGGTATCACGTGCTTCGCGAGCATTGGAGGAAAGGCTACGCGACGGAGGCGGCAGGCGGAGCGGTGACGTGTGGGTTTGAAACGCTTTGCGCGAAGCGGCTGATTTCGCTGATACGGCCGGAGAATACGGCGTCGCGGCGGGTGGCGGAGAAAGTCGGAATGAAGATAGAGAAAAGCGTGCTGCGGAAGGGTCTGGTGCATCTGGTTTATTCGCGCGCCAGGGGGCGAGGCAGTGGCGAGGGGAGCCGTAGTTGATAGTTGAGAGTTAATGGTCGAGAGTCGAAAGCGAGACAGATAAAAAGTGGCGGGTCGGGAGATGAAGGAGCAGAGTTTGCGGCATAAGGAGATTTCGATGAGTAAGGGCACAGGTATTGCGGTGGCGTTATGCGTTGCGGGGTTGTGGCTGTGCGGGCAGCCGGCATTCGCGCAATACGGGCCGGGTGGAATGGGGGGAGCCGTTCACGACGTCAATCGCCCGAAGGACCCTGGTTCCGTGCCGCCCGAGGAGATGCTTGCTTCGAATCCGAGTCTTGCGGCGAAGTTGCAAGCCATGCTGCCGGCGGACTTAACAGTGATGGACGCGGCGAAGGGCTACAACAACATGCACACCTTTGCAGCGGCCTTGCATGCGGCGGCCGATCTTGGTCTGGCGTTTCCGCAAGTGAAGTGCACGGAACTTGGCGGCAAATACTGCACACCCGAGACAAAAAGAAAAGGTATGAACCTGGGCAAAACGATTCAAACGCTCAAACCGGACATGTCCAAAGATGATGCGAAAAACGCGGGGAAAAAGGCGGACAAAGAAGCAAAGGACGACACTCCCTGAGGACCTAGCGGGAAGAGCGGCTTGGCAAAATGACACGGAAGTAGGGATTCAGAAAGGGACGACCGTTCCGTTTTGAAACGTTGATGTTGTTTGTGATGGCTTCTTGCATGCGTGATTCCTTCAGTGGCTTCTTCTAACTCCAAGTAACTTCAACAATCAAGGCGATAAGACGGCGCGGTTAGTAGAAGGTCACGCGCGTGCATTGCGGGGCTGACCTGGCTCGCAATCTGCTCTCTGTTTCCTGTGAGTTTCCGCATCAAGAATCGTCGTGTGTCCGGGCGCGGGTTTGTCCGCGTCTTGAGCGCGGGCGCGATTGTATTTGTGATGCTGGCGGGCAGCGCTACAGGAATTTGTGCGCAGCAAAACGAAAATCCACCCGCGGATTCCAGGGGAGCACTTGAGATTTTGCAGCAGAATCCCGTGCAAGTGGTTTCGCACGGAACGGACGCATGGCTCGAACACGTGAAGAAAAGCGTCGCGGGGCGCGATTTGAAGGCTGCGCTTCAAGCCGTGGACGATCGGCTAGCTGCGGTGCCTGATGATTCGGATGCGATGGGCTGGCGGGCGCAGATTCTGGCGCGGATGGGACAACGCAAGGACGCGGAGGCGACATATCAACAGGCGTTGCGGCTTTCGCCGAAGGACGGAGATTTTCTGCTGGGGCTGGCGATGCTGTTTGCGCAGCACGGGCGAAACGAGGAGGCGCTGGCGCTGCTCGACACCGCAGCGACAATTCCACCGGCGCGCGCCGATGTATTGAACGAGCGAGGACGCGTGCTGCGCGCATTGGGGCGACGTAACGAGGCACGCGCGGCATTCTTGCAGGCGGAGGCGCTCGAACCAAGAAATATTTCCGTGACTGATGACGAAGCGCGGTCGGGGCTGCGATCGCTCGAGGGGCCACCGCGATTCGAGATCGACGTTGGAAATGAAACGGATAAGTTCAATTATACAGGCGCGGCGAACACGCAGACAATTGCGTTTGTCGCGAAACCGAATGCGCGGTGGATATTGTCCACGGAAGCGGATATTTACCAGCGGTTCAGCGCGAACGCAGAAAAAGTGATTGGCAGCGCGACATACCGGCTGACTCCTTCGGACGCATTCACGGTGGGCGCAGGCGCCGGGAACGCACAGGGAATTATTCCACGCTCCGAAACCTACTTCGAGTACGGGCATGGATTCCGGATTTCGGAAACGAAGGCGGTGCGCGGAATCGAGGCAACGTACAACCAGCACTGGTTCTGGTATCAGCAGGCGGGCGTGCTTGTGTTCACGGGGACGGTGGCGACGAACTTCGCGCACGATTTGCGTTGGACGATGTCAGGGAACGCCGCACGCAGCAGGTTCAATGGCGCGCCAGTCGCATGGGAACCGTCGGGTTACGGGCGGTTAGATTTTCCGGCGCCACGACTTGCCGCCAGCCGTTTGTTGCTGAACCTGACGTTTGCCGTGGGTTCGGAGAATTTTAGCGAAGTAGACCAAGTGGGAGCGTTCGCGTCGCGAACGTATAGCGGCGGATTTCGCCTGGGACTGACCGAGAACAATTACGTGAACTTCTACGTGGCAAGGCAAGAGCGCAACGGCGGCAACAGCGAGACAAGTTACGGCGTGAGCTATGGACTGCGATTTTGAGCGCCACGGCGGCAAATTGAAATGAATTCGCTACTTCACTGGATCAATGCCGGAGCCGCGGCGTTCGTTGTGCGCGCGATCCTTTTTTCCGTGAGCGGAATTGTTTTGTTGATTGCGTCGATTCTGGCGCGGAGGAAAATCCGGCGACGGTATTTCGACCGGCTGGCGGACGCGGAGTTTTACGTGCGGCAGCATTGGGACGAGATCGTAGCGGGGGAAATTCCGCGAAACGAATGGCGCGAAGTGCACCGGGACACGGAAGCGATCATCACGCAATCGCTCGACCGCATGGAGACCGCGGACGCGGCCGAGGGAGAGAAGCTTCTAACTTTTCTGCGGCGGACAGGGCTGCTGGACCGCATTCTGATGGAGACGCGGCACCTGCGCGGGTGGAGGCGAGAGGCTGCGCTGGTGCGACTGGGACGTACGCGCGCTCCGGAGGCAGTTGCTTCGCTGGTGGCGGCGCTGGACGATCCGAGTCCGGAGACGCAACTCGCGGCGGTACGCGGGCTGGCGCGCACGGGACTGCGGTCGGCGGGAGAAGCAATGCTGGAGCGCGTGCTGGCAGGGAGTTTGGCGCTGCCAGGAACTTCCCTGATGAATGCGCTGATTGCGTGCACGCGCGAGAATCCGCGCGTGCTGTTGCCGTACCTTCATTTGGCGCACGGGCCCGTGCGCGAGTTGCTGGCGCGCGTCATGGCGGAAGTTGCGTCCGTGGAGCTGGGGGACGATTTGCTGCTATTGGCGTCGGATGTGTTGCCCGAAGTGCGCGCATCGGTGGCGCGAGCGTTGGGACATGCGGAATTTGGATTCGCGTTTCCCGCGCTGGCACAACTAGCGACGGATGTGGAGTGGTATGTGCGGCTGCGCGCACTGACGAGCCTGGGATACTTTCGAGAGACGCGAGCGTTGCCCGTTCTGTTGCGAGGCGTGTGCGATGCAAATCGGCATGTCCGCCAACGCGCAGCCGAGGCGCTGGCGCGAGCGCCGGATTCAGTCGGAGTGCTGAGCGACGTCTTGAAAACGGCGGACCCATACGCATTGCAAGCGATGATCGCGGAACTCGACCGAACGGGGGATTTCGACAAAATGGTGGAAGCGCTGGAATCGGATAGCGGCCGACTCGCGCACGCGGAAGGGCAAGAACTGCTGCGAGCGCTCGAAGCGGGCGCTGAAGATTTGAATACGATGATGCGTTTGCCGGCGACGCGCAAAGTCACCGAGAGCGTCTAGCAAATGCGCGGACTTCTACAGATTGCCAACAACACGTTTTTCCTCTACTACCTTTTGTCAAATTTGAGTTATCTGGTGTTGCTGATCGTGGCGCTGCTTTCGAGCCGCGAGCATCACCAGCATCTGGCATCACTGCGGTTGGAGCGGATCAAGGCGTCCCCGCTGACGCCGCCGATCACGTTGATCGCGCCGGCGCACAATGAAGAAGGTTCGATCGTCCCTTCGGTGCGGTCGTTGTTGCGAGTGGATTACCCGGAACTGGAAGTTGTGGTGGTCAATGACGGCTCGGAAGATGGAACGCTGGCGCGTTTGCAAAAAGAATTTGAGTTGCAGCCAGCGCGGCTGCTCTATATTTCCGAGCTTGTGACCGCGCCGGTGCGTGCAGTTTACCGTAGCGCGGTGGATCCGCGGCTAATTGTTGTGGATAAAGGGGCAGGCGGCTCGAAAGCAGACGCCAGCAATGCCGGGCTCAATGTGGCGTCGAGTCCATACACTTGCGTGGTGGACGCGGATTCGCTGCTTGAATCGGATGCGCTGCTGCGAATCATGGTGAAGATTTTGGAGGACCCAAAACGCGTGATCGCGGCCGGCGGAATTGTACGCGTGCTGAACGGATGCGAACTGGTGAATGGGCGAATCCGCGCGGTCCGGTTGCCACGAAGTCCCATCGTGATTTTTCAAGTGATCGAGTATTTGCGCGCGTTCCTGATCGGGCGCGAAGGTTGGGCGCGCGGAAACATGCTAACGATTATTTCGGGTGCGTTCGGAGTGTTCCGTCGCGACGTGGTGATGGACGCGGGTGGATATCGAGCGTCGGCGATCGGCGAGGATTTCGATTTGGTCGCGCGAATTCACCGCCGAATGCTCGACGAGAAAAGGGAATATCGCATCGTGTTCGTGCCGGATCCGGTTTGCTGGACGGAGGTGCCGCCGACGGCGAAGTCGCTGGGGCGGCAACGAGCGCGATGGCAAAAAGGGTTGATTGATGTTCTGTGGCCGAATCGCGACATGCTTTTCCGGAGGCGTTACGGGCGCATCGGAGCGATTGCGCTGCCATATCTGTGGGTGTTCGAGTTATGCGCGCCGGTTTTTGAAATCCTGGGCATCGCAGCAATTCTTATCGCCGCGGCCATCGGGATGCTGAGTCGTGGCTTTTTCATCGAATTCATGATCTACGGGTACCTGTTTGCGGCGATGATTTCGGTTGGCGCGGTGCTGCAAGAGGAGCTCACGTACCGGCGCTACAACGATTGGCGCGATGTGGCATGGCTGATGCTTTACTGTTTTCTGGAACAATTTCCGTACAGGCAAATGCATTTGATTTGGCGATTGCAGGGAATGTGGCAATACGCGCGCGGAGATGTGGTGTGGCGGCCGATGGACAGAGTGGGATTGGAAACGGCGGCGGCGCCGCGCACAGAGCAATAGCGAGGCGCCAGGTCGGGCGTCGCGCTATTGTTCCGCTTGAGCGGGAGAATTCTTGATGAGGTTTGCGCCGCCGTAAAACACGGCCCACTGGCCGAAAGCCTTCTGTGGCACGACGTCAACGACGCCGAGAGTTTCGGGAACGTCGGCGGGCAGCAAGCGCGATAGGTGTTCAACGGGCCGCTCGTCGGCGGCATGCACGCGAATGAGAAGAAGCACGTCTCCGTCTACAGGCTTACCATCGCGAAGTTCAAACCAGTAGCGCCAAGTGAGCATTTGATCGCGCATCTCGTTAAAAAATGGAGTGGTCCGGCCGTTGAGCAGGCGGATTTGTGCGCTCGGAATCAGCGCGCCGTCGGGGGCGGGAACATGGACGCGCACCAAGAACTCCGCGGGCAGAGAAGAAGGAGGCGGAACGTCGATCTGAAAATTCCCGGGAATGGCCTCGGGCTGTACGGGAAGCTCCCAGTTGGGCGCGGCCCAGTCGAGATTGGTGCCATTTTGAAATGCGATGTGCAGAAGCGTGGCGCGCGCTTGCGCAGGACACACGCCGCTCGTCAAGCCACTGGTTGCGCCGATGGAGAGGTTCGCGCGAGCGGCGACAGGAGTCTTCCACGGCACGATGGAATACTGCGAAGGCAAATTCTTTGAAAACCACATCGGCGAAATCAGGGGATTCGCGGTGGCGGCGAATGTGGTGGCGAAAATGCGTTTGCCTTGCGCGTCGAGGTATTCGACGACCATGGCGATTTCCTGGATGGGCTTGGGAAAGCCGTTGTTCAGAGTGAGGACCGCGACGGAATTCTCCCGGGCAATGTAGGAATTGTTGATGACGCGAAGCGGGAGAAACTCTTTAGGCATTTCGATTGTGATGTTGCTGACTTGGCAGAGTGGCGAACCGGCGGAGCGATCGTTTTCTCTTTGAGGAGGATCATGGCGCCCAGACGTGTGCGCGGTGGCAGCGGCTGCGAGCGCGGCCAGGAAAAGCGTCGCCACGATGACTCTTGGGGCGATGCGAAGATTGTCTTCGTTGCGCGACATGTATTTGGGTGTTTACGATAACACAAGCGGAGCGAGCTGAAACCCGCCTCAGAGGGGAGCACGGAGCTGTTTGCTGAAGAGCAAAACGGAGTGTCACTCCATTGCCGGGCTGCGACGGCCCGCGTATACTTCGGGCACCTAATACGCCGTGAACTCGAATTCCGGGGGCAATATGAGCTGCGGAACGGTTGTGCGTAGGCTTTTCAAGCCCGTGCTGCAACGGATGACAAATAAAACGCGAGGTCCAGCGTGAAGGTCGCCAGTGCACTGATTATTTTGATCGCATGCGCACTGACGCTGACGGCGAAGGCGCGGGGGCAGGGGGCGGAGCCGACGGTGACTTGGACGCGGCATGGGGAGGTGGTGTTTGAGGCGGACGTGCGGACCGGGGGCGCGGCGAAGAATTCGCGTCCGATGCTGGTGGAGAGCATGGAGATTTCGGGCGTGAGGAAGAAAGCAGGATGGGGCGAATTCGCGGCGGCATTTTTTGATGCGACGCCGCGAGCTTGGCTCACTACGATTCCGTCTGCGGCGGGAGCGAAGAAGGGAAAAGTCGTCGTCGAATTCGCGGTCCGTGCCGACGGAACGCTCGAAGGCGCGCCGGTGGTGGAGCGCTCGTCCGGGGATGCGTCGGTGGACGCGGCGACACGCGAGGCGATTGCGAAGTCGGCGCCGTTCAAACGATTTCCGGCTAAGTATGACAAAGCTGCGGCGCGACTGCGCGTGACGTTTGCGTACAATTATCCGCACGTGCCTACTGCAACGGAGAATGGAGCGCCTCAATGAAGCGATCCGGTGATGTGACGGCAGCGGGGATCGTTTTATTTTTCGGCAGCGGATTGATGGTGCTGATGGCGGTGGTAATGATTGTGGGCGCGGCCGTAACTCCGCTGCCACCCGAGCAGCGAGCTATGCAATTCATGCTTCCCATTTTTTATGCGCTTGCAGCAGCCTGGGGGATTGCCACTGGGGTTGGCATTCTGCAATTACGTCCTTGGGCACGCATCTCGGTTATTGCGATGAGCGCTATGACGATTTTGTTTGCTGTGTGTGGCGGAATCGGATTGATGCTGGTACCAATGCTGCTGAAGCAAGATCCGAACGTGCCAGCGGAGGCGATAAGAGTCGTCGTGTTTGTCGGGTTGATTGTGTTGGGCGTACCTTTGGCGAT
>DASRQP010000329.1:0-10895 GCA_035696585.1 Candidatus Acidiferrales bacterium
ATCGACAACCTGCATGGATGGCCTGAGTGTCCCCTTGGACGATTATATTATATCTCAGCATACTTACAGCAGCCGGAGAGAGAGTCGGGAGCGGCACAAATGACGGAAAATTCGCGCGGTTCTTTTAATCAACAGTTAAGAAACCAATAGGTGCAGTGTTCGCTGGCGCGCACGGGAATTATGCTAAACTGCGCGGCGGTTCGAAACGGAGTCTTGCACCGCAAGATGAATCCTATATCGAGTTTGAAACGTCTGTCTGCGCGGTTCGCGCGCATTGCGGGGTCATTGCTCGCTCTGGTGCTGTTCGTCTTGCTGGCGGGAGCGACGATTTCAGGATATCTGTTGTATCAGGTTCTGACGCCACCTCGTAGCGCTGCGAACGTTGACGTCACTTTGTTAATGGGGCATCCAACTGTCTACAGCTTTGACATTCCCGGAGAAGGATCGCGCGAGGGATGGTTTTTCCCGGGCCTGATTCGGGCGCCGACGATCGTGTTATGCCACGGCTATGGATCGCAGCGGGCAGACATTCTTACGCTGGTGACAGCTCTGCAAGAGCACCAATTCAACGTGTTTCTGTTTGATTTTGTGGGTCACGGCGCAGTGCCCGGGCGGACAACGCTGGGCTACCAGGAAACTCGGGAATTGCTTGCCGCGATCAAAGGGCTGGCGAAACGCGAAGACATTGACCGCTCGCGATTTGGAGTCTGGGGTACGGATCTGGGAGCGTATGCGGCGTTAGGCGCAGCTGTTCAGGATTCACGCATTGAGGCGATCGCCGTTGATTCCGTGTACGACCAGCCTTCGGATTTTCTGGCGATTCAGGTGGGTCACATGGGATTGGGGTCGCTTCCCCTGGTAAAGATGTTCTGCCTGTTTGGGTTCGGGATGATGAACCATCAAGACCGCGCGCTACCTCCGCTCATAAGCCGTCTAGGCCGGTTGCAAGGTATTCCTAAACTGTTTATCGAATCGACCGATAAACCCGACTTGGATAGAGAAACGCTTCAGATGTTTCAAATTGCTCCGCCTCCGAAGGACCAGTCCGCAGATACGATGACCTATGCGGAGATGAGTGACGAAGGACGCCGCAATTATGAGAACCTCGTGGTTACTTTTTTCCTGCAGCACCTTCCGCCTTCGGGGCAACCGGCGCAGTAGGAGCCGGCAGTTTGCCTTCTGGCAGTTGTACAGATTCGACCCAACAATATGGCAGAAACTTAGCGACGATCTTTCGATGGATTAGCCCAAGATCATTGAGAGTCATGTCACCGCCGGTGCCAACGAGAAGATAGTCAGCTGCTTCGCCTGGTTGGAATTGAGGGATGTCGTTTTCGTCGAAATAAAAGCGCAATCCGTAGTCGCAGTTCCGATTGACATTGCCGACGTCATAAATGGAGGAATTCAGTGGGAGAATTTCGTGAATCTGACGCGCAAGTGGCCTGGTGGAGACGAGTGGATCGAGTCCAGGAAGCACGCGAACGATTGCGATTTCGACCGATGCGGTAGCAACAAGAGCGGAAATCGCGAGCACGAGCCACGGCTTGCGGGCCAAACTGGAAAATTCGATTGCAAGTCCCGCAATCAGGCCAATGAGAAGCGCGGCGAGCGCTAGCTGATTGATTCCGTGTTGATACGGCGGCTCGTATGGCGGGAGGCGATGAAAACCGATCGCGCCGGCAACTCCGAGCGCTGCCCACATGGTGCCTGTCGCGACGCCGATCCATTGCGTTTTGCGGGGAGCCCATTCGACGGCACAGGCAAAGGAGCGCGCCATTAACAGAACGAGGGGTGGAAAGATCGGCAGGATGTACTCGGGAAGCTTCGATTGCGACAGGCTGAAAAAGACCACCGGAAAAATCACCCAGCAGGCGATGAAGAATCCAGAGGAGGTTCGCCATTCGCCGTTGCGGAAGGTGCGGCGGCCGTCGAGCGCGGCGCTGACGAGAAGCGCCGTCCACGGCAACAGACCGATTAGGATGATGGGGATGAAGAACCAGAATGGTTCGCGATGCTGGAAAACAGGCGTGAGATAACGCTCAAAATTGTGGAGCAAGATAAAAGTGCGGAAGAAGTCGGGATTGAAATAGGCGCAGAGGATGTACCAGGGCAACGCGACGATGCAGAAAAACAAAATAGCGAGCGGGTGGAGAAGCCGAAAAGCGGCTTTCCAGTTTCGAGTTGCCAACGCCCAGACGAGGACGCTGCCGCCCGCAAGAACAACAGCGGCGGGTCCTTTCGCAAGGGTGGCAAAACCCAGCCATATACCGAAGAAAATGAGTGCGAGTTTATCGTCGGGGACAATTGCTGGTGCGCCATTCTTGGCGGCGAACGCGCCATGTTTCTCGACGACGCTTGCGGCGCACAGGAGGGCAAGCGCGAGGCTTGCGGTGAAAAGCATGTCGGGAGAAGCGGCGCGAGCGAATGCGATCACGCCGACGCATGTTGGGAAAATCAGCAGGACAGCCCATGTTGTTCGGCCCCCATAACGCCGCAGCGCGAGCCAAGCCATCGCAAGAACGGAGACGAGCGCGGCGAGAGACGAGGGCAAGCGCGCGGCCCATTCGGGCGAATGCAGGAATTTGAAGAAAAATCCGGCGCTCCAGTAATAGAGAATCGGTTTTTCAAACCACGGCAAGCCGTAAAGGAAAGGCGTAATCCAGTCGCCGGAGTGGGCCATGTCGCGGGCGATCCAGGCATAGCGCGGTTCATCGGGGCCGACCAGACCAATCGCGGAGAGGCCGCTGAAGAGGCAAATCGCCAATACCGCCGCGGCAAGCAACGCGGCGCAGATATTTCTTTGCGACAGGGTGAGTTTCTCGCCCATGGCGGGTGAGTGTAGCAGAGCCGAGCGCAGTTCACACGGCGCACACGCGCGCTGGTTCGCGGAAAATTACTGTGACAGAATGGCGCACGATGAGCGAATGGTGCGAGTACGCTGCCGCCTGGACGATTGTGAAGTTTCTGGGGATTTTGCCGCGTCCGTTGGCCCGCGGAACTGCCGCAGCCATTGCGCGCTTATTGCTGCTGTGCCGGCCGCCGCTTCGCCGAGCGGGGATCATAAATTTACGATTGGCGTTTCCGGATTGGACCGACGCGCAGCGCCGCCGAACACTGCGCCGGATGGTGCGATATCTGGGATGGATGGCCGCGGAGTTCGCACATTTCCCAGAGTTATCGCGAGGAAATATCGAACGCCTGGTGGTGCTGGACGGCTTCGAGAATTTCGATGCAGCCCATCGGCGAGGAAAAGGCGTTATTTTTCTCACGGGCCACATGAGCGCGTGGGAACTGGCGCCGTTTGCGCAGGCGCTGTACGGGCATCCGCTGTCGTTTCTGGCGCGCGCGGTCGACAACACGCGAGTCGACGCGCTGGTAAACCATTATCGCTGCCTTTCTGGGAACCGGCCGATTGAGAAAAATAATGCGGCGCGAGCCATGCTGCGAGTGCTGCACGATGGCGGCACGGTCGGGATCCTGGCCGATCAAAATACATCGCTCGACGAGGGAATCTTTGTGGATTTCTTTGGGATTCCCGCCGCAACGACCACAGGACTGGCGCGGATAGCGCGGCGTACCGATGCCGCCGTGGTGCCGGGATTTCTTTTTTGGGATGGCGCTATGCGGAAATACCGGTTGCGGTTCGAGGCCGCTGTGCAGCTTCAACGCACAGAGGATGAGGACGCGGATATTCGCGTGAATACGGCGCGGTTCAACAAGGTCATTGAAGATTACGTACGCGCTCATCCGGATCAGTGGCTATGGGTACACAAGCGATGGAAGAACCGGCCGGCGGGCGAGCCGTCGCTTTATGCGTCGTAGAGAATTGAAGGATTCTTGAGTGGCAGCGAAGGAATGGGAGAGTACGAGATGAAACGAATCGCGCGAGAACTTGCGGTGTATTTGAAGGCGGAAGCGAAAGGGGATTTGTCGCGGTCTGTTTCCGGCGTGGCGAGCCCCGAGGACGCGGGCGCAGACGATTTGATTTACGTGGACGCGGCGAAGCATTTGGCTCGAGCGCAAGCTTCCGCAGCTGGATGCGTGTTGGTGCGCGAGGGAATGAAACTCGAAGGGAAGACCTCGCTGGTGGTCGCGAACCCGAAGCTTGCCTTTGCGAAGGCCGCGGCATGGTTGCTGGAGCCGAAGCCGATTGCGCGAGGAGTGCATCCCACGGCTGTGGTTGATGCGTCAGCGAAATTGGCGGCGGATGCGCGTGTGGGGCCGTATGCGGTGGTCGAAGCTGAGGCTGTGATTGGCGCACATACCGAAATTGGTGCGTTTTGTTTTATCGGGAAGGGCGCATTCGTTGGAGAATCGTGCCGGTTGCATCCGCGCGTAACGCTCTATCCGGGGGCGCGAATTGGCAGTCGCGTCACGCTGCATTCGGGCGCCGTGATTGGCGGAGATGGTTTCGGATACGTTTATGGCGATGGACGACATTGGAAATTTCCGCAGCTCGGAAGTGTTGAGATCGGCAACGACGTGGAAATTGGGAATAACACGACAGTCGCGCGAGGGTCGCTGGGTGTTACGAGAATTGAGAATGGAGTGAAGCTCGATAACCTGGTTCATGTGGCGCACAACGTTCGGATCGGGGAGCACACGGTAATTGCGGCGCAAACTGGGATTTCGGGAAGCTGCGACATTGGTCACCACGTGCTGATTGGCGGGCAAGCGGGACTTGGGGATCACTGCCGTATTGAGGACGAGGCCGTCGTAGGCGGGCAAACGGGAGTGCTGAATGGCAAGACGATCCGCGCGAAAGAAATTGTCTGGGGGACGCCGGCGCGGCCGCTGGCGCAGTTCAAGAAGCAGTATGCGTTGTTTGCGCGTTTGCCGGAGCTGGCTGAGCGTGTGCGCAAGCTCGAGGAAGCGAAGCAGTGATGGGAGGCGTTTCGACGCGCGCGATGGGCGCGGTCGTCCTCAGATCGGGCGTCCTGTGCCGATTCGGTTGCGCAGACGCATTCAGCGGGCCATGGGGAAGTGAATGGCGGGCGTCAGGGGCGCGTTTTTGTGTTGACCGTTGAGCCCAAGACCGCGATAATTTGGTAGTGCATGTGTAAGTTGTTGCATTTCTAGTTGTTTCTTAGGAAACCTGTTAGGCGAACGGGTGTGCGCAGGGTGTTTTCTTGCATCTGATTTGGGAGGGCTGCGCACTTAAGCTGGAAAAGTTATGCAGCTTGTGAGGCAAATGCCGGTGTTTTCATAAGCGATCAGTGGTATAGATTCTTACCATTCGTGGCCCCCAAAAGGGTTGCCAGTCAAAAGGCTATGCAAACTCCAGACATACAAACGCGGTTCGGGGCGGCGGCGGTGCAAAGAGCTCGCATGCCGGAGCAGGTGGCCGATTCAGAAGTTGCGGATGCAGCCATTGAACGCGGCACCAAGCATTTGCTATCCCTCCAAGCCGCCGATGGATATTGGTGGGGTGAACTGGAAGCTGACACGACTCTTGAGTCAGACCACATTTTGCTGCATTGCGTTCTGGAAGATCGCGAGAATGAGAAAGTACGAAAGCTCGCGAACTACATCCGGCAAAAACAGACACCCGACGGTGGGTGGAACATTTATCCGGGCGGACCGTCAGAATTGAATACAAGCGTTAAGGCCTACTTTGCGCTGAAGCTCGCCGGCGACGCGCCGAGCGCGTCGCACATGGAGCGGGCTCGCAAGAAAATTCAGGAACTGGGTGGACTAGAAACCACAAATTCCTATGTGCGTTTTTATCTGGCGATGGTGGGAGCAATCGGCTGGAATATGGTGCCGGCGATTCCGCCAGAGTTGATGCTTCTGCCAAACTGGTTTTTCGTTAACCTCTACGATATGTCGTCGTGGACGCGCGCGATCGTTGTGCCGCTTACGATTATTTATGCGCGGAAGCCGGGCTGGCGTATTCCCGAGGATGCTCGCGTGGATGAGCTGTTTGCGGATGAAAAGAACAAGACGAAGGCGTTCGCGTGGGAGCGGAAAGTTTTTTCATGGCGGAATTTGTTTCTCGCGATTGACCGGGTCCTGAAAGTGCACGAGGAATTGCCGTGGAAGCCATTCCGCCGTTGGGCGCTGGCTCAAGCCGAACGCTGGCTCTTCGAACACATCGAACGTAGCGAAGGGTCGGCGACGATATATCCGGCAATGGCGAATTCTGTATACGCGATGCTGGCGATGGGATATCCGGCCGGTGATCCGCTTATCGCGCGGGAGTTGGGGTGGATATCCGGTTACGAGATCGAGGAAGAAGAGACGTTGCGAATGCAGCCGTGCATTTCACCTGTGTGGGACACAGCAATCGCGATGGTATCGCTCGAAGAGGCGGGACTTCAGCCTTCGCATCCGGCACTGCGAAACGCGGCGCAATGGCTGCTCGATCATCAAATTCTTGGGCCCGGCGATTGGCAAGTGAAGAATAAGGATGCGGCACCGGGAGGATGGGCGTTTGAATTTCGGAACGATTTCTATCCGGATGTGGATGACACGGCATTTGTGTTGATGGCTTTGCAGGACGTGGCGCATACGGAGCCAGAACGTTACGCGCAGGCGGCGCGCAGAGGGATTGCGTGGCTGCTGAGCATGCAGAACCATGACGGCGGCTGGGGTGCATTCGATCGCGACAACGATCACGTGTTGCTGACGCAGATTCCGTTTGCTGATCATAACGCGATGATCGATCCTTCCTCGGCGGACGTGACGGCACGCTCGATTGAATGCCTCGGAAAATTTGGGTGGACGGCGACGGACCCGGCGATACAGCGCGCTGTAATCTACCTGGAACATGAACAGACCGAAGAAGGCGCGTGGTACGGGCGCTGGGGATCGAATTACGTGTACGGGACAAGTGGCGTGCTCAGAGCCGCCGAAACGCTGGGTCTCGCGGAAAGCAGAGAGAGCCGGTGGGGCGCCGCGTGGCTGCGCAGCGTACAAAACGAAGATGGCGGCTTCGGCGAAACGTGCGCTTCTTATGATGACCCGAGCCTCAAAGGCAAGGGAGAAAGCACACCTTCGCAGACAGCGTGGGGACTTATCGGATTGCTGGCAACAGAGAGTCCAGACGATCCCGCGGTGCAACGCGCGGTGACGTGGCTCGTAGAACGTCAGAACGATGATGGTTCGTGGGATGAGGACGCGTTTACGGGAACGGGATTTCCGCGCGTCTTCTATTTGAAGTATCACTTGTACCGAAATTCGTTTCCACTTTATGCGCTCGCGCGCTATCGCAATTTGACGAAGACGCATCCAATCAAAGGGCAGACGTTGCAGTTCAATCCGAGCGAATTCAAACACCGAAATGGACAACGGGGGTAAATGATGAGGTTTCCGCTGAGCTTGACCGCCAATCTGACGAAGTATCTGGCCGGGAAGGCGATCCGCCGCGAAGAAAAATTTCCGCTGGTGATGATGCTCGAGCCTCTGCACGCGTGCAACTTGACCTGCACCGGTTGCGGACGCATCCGCGAATACAAATCCACGATCAATGAAATGTTGACTGTCGAGCAATGCCTGGCGGCGCTGGATGATTGCGGCGCACCGATTGTTTCCATCTGTGGTGGCGAGCCCATGATTTATCCAGAGATTGGGCGGCTGGTGAAGGAAATCCTGGCGCGAAAGCGGAATATTTATTTGTGCACAAACGGAATGTTCATACGCAAGCGTTTGCAGGAATTCAAGCCGACGTCGCGATTCTTTTTCAACGTCCACCTCGATGGACTGGAGAAGACGCACGATCTATGCGTCGAGCGCGATGGCGTGTTCCGCGAGGCGATTGCGGGAATCAAGGCGGCCAAGGCTGCTGGATTCCTAGTGTGCTCGAACACGACGGTCTATAAAGAGACGGACATCGAAGAAATTGCCGAGCTGTTTGCTTATCTTCGAACGCTGGGCGTTGACGGCAACATGCTTTCGCCGGCGTATTCCTATGCTTCGGTGCAGACGAAGGATATTTTCATGTCGCGGCAAGACGTGAACGAGAAATTCCAGCGCGCGAGCAGCCTGCTCGAGCAGTTCAACGTAATCACTTCACCGATTTACATGGAATTCCTGCGCGGCGAACGCGATCTGATGTGCACGGCCTGGGGCAATCCGACGTACAACCCGCGCGGATGGAAAGGCCCATGCTACTTGATGACGGACCAGCACCATGAGACGTTCAGCGACTTGATCAACAACACGCCGTGGGAGAAGTACGGCTATGGACGCGATCCGCGCTGCGAGAATTGCATGGTGCAGTCGGGCTACGAAGCTTCCGCCGTTCTGGGCGGCAATCACAAGTTCGGGGACACGTGGAAGATGTTGCAGTGGCAGGTTTCCGGCCGCATGGGCGGGCGTAGAGGCGGGAATGCAAAGTCAAATGGCGGGTCGAAACTGAACGGAAACGGCCACAAGACGAATCAACCTTCCGCGGCGGTGCCTATGGGGAATACGCAGGGCCGAGAGAAGGAAGAAGCTTTCCGAATATTATGACGACGTTAGTCTCCGGCGCGACCGGTTTCGTCGGCTCGCATGTTGCCCGACGACTGGCCGCTTCGGGCGAATCGGTGAGGGCGCTGGCGCGGCCGGGAAGTCGACGGCAGGCACTTGAAGGAGTTGCCGTCGAATGGGTCGAAGGCGATTTGCGCGATGAGTCTTCGCTAGATCGCGCGCTTGCCGGCGTGAATCGCGTTTATCACGTGGCTGCGGACTATCGTCTGTGGGCGCGCCATCCGCAGGAAATCTACGACAGCAATGTGACCGGAACGAAGAATCTGCTCGCGGCCGCGCTGCGTGCGCGAGTGCAGCGGTTCGTGTATACAAGCACTGTGGCGACGATTGCCGTTCCTCGCGAAAACGCGTTGCCGGACGAAACGAATCGGGCCTCCGTGGATGAAATGATTGGAAACTACAAGCGCTCAAAACTGCTGGCGGAGCAAGAAGCTTTGCGCGCGGCGCACGAAGGCTTGCCCGTGGTGATCGTGAATCCGACTACGCCGGTCGGGCCGGGCGATTGGAAGCCGACGCCGACAGGCCTTATCATTCTGGATTTTCTGCTGGGACGCATGCCGGCCTATGTGGACACCGGCTTGAATTTCGTGCCCGTGGAGGATGTGGCGGAAGGGCACTTGCTTGCGGCGCAGCGGGGTAAGATTGGGGAGCGGTATTTGCTTGGCGGACGCAACATGACGCTCAAAGAACTACTGGATGCGCTGGCGAAGATCACGGGGCTTGCTGCACCGACGTGGCGAATCCCTCATTCGGTGGCGCTGATTGCCGCGTGTGCTGACGCCGCCTATTCGCGTGTGACGGGACGCGAGCCGCGGATTCCCATTGAAGGAGTGCGCATAGCGCGGCACAAGATGTTTGTGAACGACGCGAAGGCGCGGAAAGAATTGGGCTACCAGCCGGGCACAGTGGAATCGGCGCTGGAGCGCGCGGTGCGCTGGTACGTTGAAAATGGTTACGTAACGCTTCCGAAGCATGCGGCTGTCGCGCAAGTGTCCGCGGCATGAAGATGCATATGAAAATTCTGGTGAGCTTCGCTTTGGAAAATGAATTCGCTCCGTGGCGAAAGTTGCGTTCGTTCACGCGAGCGGCGGATCTGGATTTTGCGGCGTATGACGCAAAAGCGGAAGCGGCAAACGTGCGGGTCGTTTTGACGGGCGTTGGACCCGAGCGAGCACGATCCGTGATTGCCCGTGCGTTGCAATGGGAACCGAACGTGTGCATCTCTTCGGGTGTCGCGGGGAGCTTGCGCGCGACCTATCGCGTCGGAGAAGTGTTTGTGGCTCGCGAAGTGATGGAACTGGAGAGCGGACGGACGATTGCGACGGACCATGAACTCGCAGAAGCAGCGGAGAGACGCGGCGTTCGGCTGGCAGAGCGGTTGCTATCGTCTGCGAACATGGTGGTCACAGCAGAAGGCAAAGGCCGGTTGGGGCGCATGGCGGGAGCAGTGGAGATGGAAAGCTTCGCGGTGCTGACGGAAGCGTCGGCGCGCAAGATTCCAGGCGTGGCGATTCGGGCGATCAGCGACGCGGCAGATCAGGATTTGCCGATGGATTTCAGCGGCGTTCTCGACGATCAAGGGAAGGTGAAGGCATCCAAAGTGGCGCGGTCGCTGGCTCGCGCGCCGCACAAGTTGCCTGCTCTGTTGCGTCTCGGGCGGGATACGAAGCTCGCAGCGACGAAACTCGCGGAATTTCTGGACGGATACATAGTTGACTTGGCGGCGCGAGCGGATCGTTCGGCTGAAATGGCTGGGGCGACCAGAGCATGAGTTCGACAACCACACATATCGAGGTTGCGCCGCACAAAAATCGGGGCGGCAAAATGCTGGCGGGAGTTTATCGCGGCAAGGGAAGCGTCGTTTGCGAAGAGGTGCCGATTCCAGAGATCAACGACGGCGAGGTGCTGTTTCGCGTGGCGGCGTGCGGGATTTGCGGTACAGACATCAAGAAAATTGCCAACGGATTTGTCCCTGCGCCACAGATTTTCGGGCACGAGCTGGCGGGGACAGTGGTCGAGGTTGGACGCGGCGTGCGGAAGTTCAAGGTGGGCGATCGCGTCGTAAGTTTTCATCACGTTCCGTGCGGCACATGCTTCTACTGTGAGCGCAAGCTCTTCTCACAATGCCCCGAGTACAAGAAAGTGGGCCTGACCGCGGGTTTCACGCCGAACGGAGGCGGATTCGGGCAATATGTTCGCGCGATGCCGTGGATCGTCGAGCGCGGGATGCTGGCGATTCCGCCGGACATAACGTTTGAGGAGGCGACGTTCATCGAGCCGGTCAATACTGCCGCCAAGGCAGTGTGGAAGGGGCGCGTCGCGAAAGGCGAATTCGCAGTAGTGCTCGGGCAGGGGCCGATTGGAATGTTGCTAACGGGTTTGGCGAAGCTGAAGGGAGCAGAGGTAGTGACGACGGACCCGCT
>DASRQP010000330.1:0-4281 GCA_035696585.1 Candidatus Acidiferrales bacterium
CGAGCTTTCGCGACTTGGTGGCGGCATCGGGACGCGCGGGCCTGGCGAGCAAAAACTCGAAACCGACCGGCGCAGAATTCGCGAGCGCGTCGGAAAAATTGAACGCTCCATCGAAACGGTGCGCAGGCAACGGGCGCTGCGGCGCAGGGCACGGCAGGCGGTCCCTCTTGGCACCGTAGCGCTGGTGGGATACACGAATGCGGGGAAATCGACGCTGTTCAATGCGTTGACGCATGCGGAAGTTTTTGTGTCGCCGAAAATGTTTGCCACGCTGGACCCCACGATTCGCGCCGTGCGTCTGCCTTCGCGGCGGCGCGTTCTGCTATCCGACACAGTTGGATTCATCCGCGACCTGCCGGCCGATTTGATTGCGGCGTTTCGCGCCACACTGGAGGAGGCGCAGGAATCGGCAGTGATTGTGCATGTGACCGACATTTCGAATCCGTCGCACGCGGAGCAGGACGCGGAAGTGGAGAAGGTGCTCGAGTATTTAGGAGTCGCGGATCGCCCGCGGCTGCGCGTGTTCAACAAAGTGGATCGTCTTGCGCCGGACGAATTCGAGACGCTAAGGAAATCGCACGTCCGAGATTTTCTGCATGCAAGCGAGTCTTCGCCAGTCGGCGGCCACTATCCTAGCGTTTTTGTGTCGGCGCAGACTGGGAAGGGCCTCGATGAGCTGCGCCAGCGCATCGATGAAGCCATGCCGGTGGATCCCATTGTTGCGCGCCGGTTGAATGTGCCGTTGGCGAACGGCCGTGAACTCGCGATGATCTATGCGTGCGGGCGTGTGCTGCATTCTGAGGTGCAGGACGGACACATTTGTCTGGACGCGGAACTGCCCGAATCGCTTGCCGCGCGGTTAGAAAATTTCGGCGCGTCTTCTGAGAGCGGGAGCCCCCGCATTTGAGCTTTTGGGCTCACAAGCGTCATCCGGTAGGGTGATTACTCTGCGGTTAATTAACGCGACGAGAAAATAGACGTGTTTCGGCGTTGAGGATGCTGTGGAAATCATTGTGGAAATTGCGGTTAGGGAAACCGCGATACTGACTACGTAGCATCCGCGGAGTATTGACAGACCCTTTCTAACTCTCCTGTAACGTTAGCTAATTCAGTCACTTAAACATGGGACTGCGCTATTTACCGAGGAAATGAGCCAATTCCGACCGTGGCAGGGCTGTTTGTTCAATTTGCACAAGTGGGACGCGCGAAAAAACCAAAAGGTAAATACCTACTTCTCGGTGTCGGGCTTCCTGAGCTTGTTGAAAAGGCAATAAAACAGCGGTCGCCGAGCGCGTCCACCGTTTTGATTCCAAGTTGTAACGGATCTCCGAGGCACACTTGCGCGGCGGTGGATTCAATGTCTGCCTGTCGTTGACTCCAACGCGATGGGGAACTATAGTGGCAGCATCACCTGCGACCAATGTAACTGGCTGCGGGGCTGCATGGGCCGAGGCCGAAATGAATCTCCCCAACAGCCTGACGATTCTCCGAATTTTCTTTGTGCCGCTGCTCGTGGTGGTGCTGCTGACGCGAGAGCCCAACGTGGAACTCTGGGGATTGCCTTTCCACTTCGAGATTTGGGGTGTTTTGATTTTGGCCGTGGCCGCGGCGACTGACGCGTTCGACGGATATTTCGCGCGCAAGCGCGGCGAGATCACGACACTTGGAATTCTGCTTGACCCCATCGCAGATAAACTTCTGATTTCCGCAGCCTTCATTTCACTTGTTGCGATGGGATTGGTTCCCGCCTGGATGGTGGTGATTATCATCGGGCGCGAATTCATCGTGATGGGACTGCGCAATATCGCGTCGGCGGAAGGATTAATTATTCCTGCTTCGCCGCTGGGAAAGACAAAGCTGGTGCTGCAGGTGCTGGCCGGTTGCATTGTCATTTTTTCGGCGACACATCCGTCGTTCCACTTGCTGGCGACGGTGCTGCTCTGGCTGGTGGTGATCAGCGCAATTGTGTCCGCCGTGCACTATTTTTTGATGTTCTGGAATCAAGTGGACGACCGCATCAAGCAGCGGCAGAGCATTCAGATCGTTCTGGAACGGAAGAAAAATCCGCAAGATGTGCCCACTCGGTAGCCCCCTCCGCAACGAAGAAAAGCAAACCCTACTGGATATTGCCCGAAAGGCAATCGCGCTGATTGTTACGGAGGGACGGCAGTTGGAAGTTGCCGCGTCGCAGGGAGCATTGGCGGTTCCCAGCGGCGCATTCGTGACGCTTCGCAAACAACGCCGACTTTGCGGATGCATTGGGCAATTGTCACCGATGGAATCGCTTGCGGATGTGGTGGCGCATTGCGCCGCGGCGGCAGCGACAGAAGATCCGCGGTTTTCGCGATTGCTCCGCGATGAACTTGCGGAACTTGAAATCGAAATTTCCGTTCTGTCGGGAGTTCAGAGAGCACAGCCCGAGGATGTGGAAGCGGGCCTGCACGGGTTGGTGATAACGCGCGACGAACGCAGAGGCGTGCTGTTGCCACAGGTAGCACGCGAACATAGGTGGCCGGTTGAGCGCTTCCTGGAAGAGACGTGCCGCAAGGCCGGACTCGACGCGAATGCATGGAAGGATCCCGGGACGCAAGTCGAAATCTTCACGGCAGAAACATTTTCAGAAGCGGACTTCCCCGCTGCCCCTGCGGAAAATGCAGGCGCTGCGGAGAAGTGACGTGGCTATTCTATTTCGCAGTAATCGCCGCCGTAGATCTGCTTCAGGCTGTAGGTGATAAGAACGACTGAGGAATTGGGAGATGTACGCAGTACAACGCCCTCGCCAAGGATTTCACGCGGCAGGTCCTTCACGGGGTAGTGAGCCGGCCCCGATCCGTACCCTTCGACCGATATACCAAAATTGGGCTCCTGGTACACGAAGGAGTTTCCGTTGTCCTCGTAGCGGTAAATGCGGAAATAGTCTCCGACTTTGACGCCCTGACTCGCGCCCAAATTCACGTATACGATGCTGTCCGTGCCAGCTTGCATGGTGAAGCCCTTGCCCGCAACGATCATGGCCTTCTTGTTGCCGCTGGGCGGCGCGAAGCGATCGAAGTTGGCCTCCGATTTAAGCTGGGGCACAGGGCGTTCCTGGTACGGCAACAGCACATCGCCGCGTTGCAGGTAGTTACAGGAGTCGAACACCTGTGCGATGGAGACTTTCTTGTGCGCGACCACCACCTTTACGCGTCCCTCATCCTCCCAGGGCTGCCCCATGGCGTGGAGGAGGCGGTCCTGCCAGGTAAAAAATTGAACGTATGAGTCATTGGTCATCGGCCGCAGCACCTGGAACACGTCGCCGGCTTTCACACCCTTGTCCGAACCCTTGTTTATATAGACGTAATCGCCATCGGAGAAGGTGAGCTGGTAATTCGCTTCTTCGCCGGAGACAAGCTGAGTGTCGCGTGACACATGATCAGTGGTGATCATTCCAGAGCAGTAAAGGTCTTGCTGGGTTGGCGGCGGCACGGCTGCGCGATCCCGCAAGCCGTTCTCTTGCGCCAGGGCGCCCGAAGATAGGAATGCCAGCGACAAACCAAGTATCAGGATATTTCTGCGCATTTCTTTTGCTCCTTGCCTCGCGATTGCCGGTAGGCCGGCGCTTCAGTCCGATGAATCGACCGTAACAAACGGGCCAGAGAGCGTCAAGGCAATGTCCCATTGCGTTTTACATATTGGGTAACGCATCCTATGTGGCTCCTGACCTGTACCAAGGAACAGCATGGCGACTGAGGCGTTGTTTGGCGAGGACCGAATCTGTGGAGTGGTCGCGGCCACGACTGCGCGCGAAATGTGGCGGCAACTTAGCGAGGCAGTGCGCCATACGCGAACCGTCGAGCTGCGGGTGGACTGGCTGAAGAGCGAGCGGGAGTTGCGGGTGTTTCTAATTCGGCTGGAACGCACGAAATCCAGCCGGAGAGTGACGTTGATCGCAACCTGCCGGCGAACAGATGCAGGAGGCCATTTTGCTAAAGGTGTAGCGGGCCAACTTGCTGTTTTGCGGCGCGCGATTGCAGCAGGCTGCCAGTGGATCGACCTGGAAATCGAAAGCGTGGAAGCCAGCGCCGGGTTCACTCGCGACCTTTGCACGGCGGTAGCACGGCGGATTCTTTCGTTCCACGATTTTGCAAAGACGCCGAAGAAATCAGAGCTTGCTCGATTGTCGAGAAGACTGGAGGGGACTGCGCAAGCGGCTGGTTTCGAAGCGGTGAAAATTGCAACGCGATGCGATTCGATTGCTGAAAGTTTACGCATCTTGACGCTTGCACACGGCAAGCGAAATGT
>DASRQP010000331.1:0-2029 GCA_035696585.1 Candidatus Acidiferrales bacterium
CCATGCGCCAGGAAAAAATGTACAAGGCTCATTCGTTGCCTCGCTTCGTTAAAGTGCGCGGCGTCATATCGCCGCGAAACGCGGAAACATAAGCCGCAGCCGTCGGCTCGGTTGCGCGCAAAAAATCCGCCGGGCTATAGACGCCCGTGAGCGTCCCTGCTTCCAGCAGTGCGATGCGCGTTCCAATGAGCAGTGCCTCGCGAATATCGTGCGTGACGAAGAGGATTGTTTTTCGCAGCCGTTGTTGAATTTCGAGAAACTCATGCTGAATCTCTGCGCGTGTCAGTACGTCGAGCGCGCCAAATGGTTCGTCCATCAACAAGATCGGTGGGTCCGCAGCGAGGGCGCGCGCCACTCCGACTCGTTGTCGCTGACCGCCAGAAAGCTGATGCGGGTAGCGTTGTGCGAAATGTGCAGGATCCAAGCCGACGACATCCAGTAGTTCGCGAACGCGATCCGTGATGCGATTCCGTGGCCACTGCTCGAGTTCAGGCACGAGGGCAATATTGCGCTCTACCGTAAAATGTGGGAAAAGGCCGGCTTCCTGAATCACATAGCCAATTCGTCGGCGCAAACGAATCGGATCCCACTCAAGCGTAGCCCGTTCATCCACGCGCACCTCACCTGCGCTTGGTTCGAGAAGCCGATTGACAAGCTTCAACGCCGTAGTTTTTCCAGAACCGCTTCGACCGAGCAAAACGAGAGTCTCGCCACGACTCACCGTCAGAGAAAGCGATTTCAGAATTTGCCGATTCTCGATGCGAAACTCCGTGTCTCGAAATTCGACGACGGGATGTGTGTTCGATTGCGATTCCGGTTCGGGAGTCACGCGTTGATTGTAGCCTGACTGGCGCCATTGACGAGAGGGTCAGAGTATACTCCGCCGTGATGGGCTGACTGTCGTTCCACAATTGAGCGAGGGAGGCACGATGATTCCCCAGTTGCTGCGCTATCAGGATATCGGGATCCTTCTGTTAAGGATAATGGCAGGCGTCGTTTTCATTTCGAGCGGCTGGAGTCACGTGAAAAGCCCTGCCGAAAGAGGCAAGAAGATTGGAATGAGCAAGGGTTTCACGATGTTTCTGGGAACGGCGGAGATTGCGGGCAGCTTGGGAATAACGTTCGGTGTGTTGACGCAAATTGCTGCACTGGGGTTGATCGTACTGATGCTTGGGGCGATCCAGAAAAAAATAGCCGTGTGGCATACCGGCTTCTGGGGGAAGAACGGATACGGCTGGCATTACGACTTGATGTTGGTCGTCATGTGCCTCGTGATCGTGTTCACGGACGGCGGAAAGTATGTCCTGCTGCGCTAAAGTACAAAGTCTACGGTCGCCAAGTACCTGGCGGTCCGTCGCAGAATCTGAGTAAGCATTGCGTGCGTCAGGCGGCCAGTAAATGTGTTTTGCTGGCTCGGATGGTAGGACGCAAAAATGCGCGGAAGGTCACCAGGAAGTTTGTAGACTGCGCCATGACGAAACGGAAATTGCGCGTGCGACGAAATCGTCCCGCCGTTCTTGAGAATTCGCAGATAGGCCGCCAATGCGAGGCCGCCTAGGGCAAGAATCGCTTTTGGTTCTAAAATGTCGAGCTCAGCTTCCAAGTATGGGCGGCAGTTGTGAAACTCGGAGGGTAGAGGCTTATTACCTGGTGGGGCGCAGCGGACGGCAGCGCTGATATACGCGTTCGTAAGCGCGAGACCGTCGCCTCGGTGAGCTGAAGTGGGTTGGTTGGCGAAGCCGGTGCTGTGAAGCGCGCGATATAAAAAATCTCCGGAGCGGTCTCCCGTAAACATGCGCCCGGTGCGATTCGCGCCATGTGCCGCGGGCGCGAGCCCCAGAATCAGAAGTTGGGCATGCGGATCGCCAAATCCAGGAACCGGCTTGCCCCAATAATCCCAATCGGCATAGGAGCGGCGCTTTGCGCGCGCGACGTTTTCGCGATAGTGCACCAGCCGCGGACATTCGCGGCAGGCGATAATCGCTCCACTCAGGACGTCCAATTTGTTGGCTGTCATAGTTGTGATTCG
>DASRQP010000332.1:0-3982 GCA_035696585.1 Candidatus Acidiferrales bacterium
TCCCATCGAACAGACCACGAAGAATATTTACAGCCGCGACCGCAATATCTGGCATTTGAGCCATGAAGGCGGGCGCTTGGAGGATCCGGCGAACGCGCCGGAAGAGGCGATGTGGCAGTGGGTGGTTTCTCCCGCGGCGGCACCGAACACGCCGACGGAAGTTGAAATCGGATTTGAATGTGGCGTGCCTGTTTCCGTGAATGGGAAGAAGCTTGGCGCGATTGCGCTGCTGGAAGAATTGAACGACATCGCCGCGAAAAATGCGGTGGGACGCATGGACATGGTCGAGAACCGTCTGGTGGGAATCAAATCGCGCGGCGCATACGAAACGCCCGGAGGGACATTGCTGGTCGCGGCGCACCGCGAGCTCGAAGCGCTGTGCCTGGACCGCGAGACGCTGCACTACCAGCAACAACTCTCGCTGCGCTACGCGGAGATGGTCTATTACGGCATGTGGTTCACGCCGCTGCGAGAGGCTTTGGATGCGTTCTTCGCTTCTTCGCAAAAACGCGTGACGGGCTCAGTTGGTTTGAGCCTTTTCAAAGGCAACGTGAACGTGACGTCGCGCAACTCCGCCTATTCGCTCTATCGCACGAACCTGGCGAGCTTCACGATGACTGGCTACAACCCGAAGGACGCGGAAGGATTCATCAATCTGTTCGCGCTGCCGATTACCGTGCCTGTGAGTAAAGGGAATGCGGCGAAATGAGCGAGGCAGGACAAAAAAAGATGTGGGGCGGGCGCTTCGAGCGCGCTCCGGACAAAGCGTTCTACGAATTCGAATGCTCGTTCGACTTCGACCGGCGGCTGCTGCCCTTTGAACTGCAACTTGATCGTGCGTGGGCGCGCGGCCTGGAGAAGATAAGTATCTTGAGCAGCGGAGAAACGAAGCAAATCATCGCGGCGCTCGACCAGATTGAAAAGCGCGCGTTGACGGAACCTGCGTGGCTCGACGCTTCGGATGCGGAAGACGTGCATCACTTCGTGGAATCGACGTTGACGGAAATGCTCGGACCGCTGGGGAAAAAACTGCACACAGGCCGCAGCCGCAACGAAATGATCGTCACGGAATTCCGGATGTTCATTAAGGCCGCAGCGGCAGAGATGCGAAAAGCCGTGACGGGTCTCATCAAGGCTTTCATCGAGCAGGCGGAGCAGAATTTTGGTGTGGCGATGCCGGGCATGACGCACATGCAACTGGCGCAGCCGATTCTGCTCTCGCATTTTCTGCTAGCGCACGCCGAGGCGTTCTTTCACGATCTGGATCGAATTGCTTTTGCGGCGAATACTGCGGACGCATGTCCTCTGGGCGTGGGCGCGCTCGGGGGGTGCGCGTTTCCGGTCGACCGTCGCGGGCTGGCGGATAATTTGGGATTCGCACGCGTCACGCGGAACAGCCTCGATTCGGTGAGCCGGCGCGATTTCGCGCTGGATTATCTTTTCGCGCTGGCAGTCCTGTCGAATCACCTGTCGCGGCTGGCGGAAGACATGATCTTGTTCGCTTCGCCGGGGTTTGGATTCGTCATTTTGCCGGATGAATATTCGACGGGCAGCAGCCTGATGCCGCAGAAGAAGAATCCAGATGCGTGGGAATTGATTCGGGGAAAGTCAGGACGAGTTGCGGGGGCGCTCGTGTCTCTGCTGATGACGATGAAAGGTTTGCCCTCAAGTTACCAGCGCGATTTGCAGGGGGACAAAGAACCGCTCTTCGATGCGCATGATCAAACGCTGGCGATGACGAAAATCGCGGCGGGAGCGGTGAGTGCGACAAAATTCAATTTCGAGAATTTGCGCAAAGCTGCCGAAGATCCTGCGCTGGTTGCCACGGAAGCAGCGGATTATTTAGTGGCAAAGGGAATTCCGTTTCGGCAAGCACACGAAATTATCGGGAAGATGGTTCACGATGCCGAGGGAGAACAGCAGGGATATGCGCGGTGGCCCGTTGCGCGCCTAAAAAAATACTCTCCGTCATTCGAGGCGGACTTTGCCGAAGCGCTGACGCTCGAGGCGTCTCTCGCGCGGCGGCGAGCGCCGGGAGGTACGGCGCCAGATGCCGTTCGCGAAGCCCTTGCCGAAGCCAAGGCGCGGATCAGCGCAGAGGAGAAAAGGGCGTGAGGGCGCGGCGGGCTCGACTGACAGATGCGGCCGCGATTCACGCGTTGATCGCGCACTACGCCGCCGAAGGGATATTGCTGCCGCGCACCGAAGAAAATGTGCGCGAACACGCGCGAGGGTTTCTTGTACTGGAAGAAAAAGGCCAGATTGCGGGTTGTCTGTCGCTCGAAGATTACGGTACTGAATTAGCGGAGATTCGGTCGCTGGCGGTGAATCCGGAAATTCGCGGGCGCGGGCTGGGTGCGCGGCTTGTCCAATATGCGCTCACGGAGGCTCGGCGGCGAAAAATCGCGCGGGTGTTCGCAGTGACGCATGCGCCGGAGTTTTTCGTACGCCAGGGCTTTGGCACTTCGTCGCGGCGCGCGCTGCCGGAAAAGATTGCGCGAGACTGTTCCGCGTGTCCCAAGGCGCGGCGTTGCCGGCTGGTGGCGGTGATTGCCACGGTTATCCCGGAGCGCGTCGCATTGCCGATACTAACTGATGCCGTGACGTCATCTCCGGCCGCATGAAGGCGCGCATCGACGCATCGCTACTGCCTCGCGGTTTCAGATTTTCCGCGGTTGCGTGCGGTCTCAAGAAATCCGGCCTTGATTTGGGACTGATCGTCAGCGAAACGCCCGCCGCAGCGGCTTGCGTATTCACCACGAATCTCGTAAAGGCAGCTCCTGTGCTGATTTCTCAAGCGCATCTGCGACGCTCCGCTGAAAAGATGCGCGCAATCATCGTGAATTCCGGCAACGCAAATTGCGCGACAGGCGCTCCGGGACTTGAAGCGTCGCGGCGCACAGCGGCATTGGTCGCGCGCACTCTTCATTGCAAGCCGGAACAGATTTTGGTGTGCTCGACGGGCGTGATTGGGCTACCGCTGCGCGTCGAACGCATTCTGCGCGCAGCCCCTAGTTTGGCCGCGAGTCGTTCGACACGGCCGGAATCATTCGCACAATTCACGCGCGCCATTATGACCACGGACACGCGGCCGAAATTCGCCGCAGCAAGCTGCCACATCGGCGGGAAGCGAGTGCGTTTGCTCGGATGTGCGAAGGGCGCGGGAATGATTCATCCAAATATGGCGACGATGCTGGCGTTTGTTGTGACGGACGCGACCTCCTCGCCCACGGTGCTTCGACACGCGTTACGCGACGCCGTTGGCGGGACATTCAACGCTATCACCGTCGACGGCGATACTTCGACAAACGACACGCTTTCGGTTTTGGCGAATGGAGCCTCCGGTGCGCGGACAATTCGCCGGGATGGCGCGGGCTATCGCAAATTTCTTAGCGCACTTGAATCGGTTTGCCGCTCTCTTGCGCTGCAGATCGTCGCCGATGGCGAAGGCGCGCATCGGGTGGTGGAAATTGAAGCTCGTGGCGCGCCATCGGAGCGCGCTGCCGACACAATCGCGCGCACGATTGCAAATTCGCCGCTGGTTAAAACGGCGCTTGCCGGCGGCGATCCGAACTGGGGCCGAATCCTGGCGGCTGCGGGCCGCTCGGGCGTCAGCTTCAATCCCGAGCGCGTCGAAATCCGTATGGCGGGAATTCTGATGTGCCGCAACGGGCGCGCACACTTCTTCAACGAGCGCGCCGCACATCGTAAACTTCTCGCCACGCATGTTCCCATCGTGGTGAACTTGCGCGCGGGGAACGGCGCAGCGCGTATCTGGACATGCGACTTCACCGGCGACTACGTCCGCATCAACGCCAGCTACCGCAGCTAGGCAAATCTCACAAAATCCCATTTCAAGTTGCCGGATTTCCTACGCGATAGCGGCGTCTTGTTTCTGTTTGGGGCGGTTCAGCGGAACTTCGGTGGACTCGACGCGTCCGGCGATGTAGCGATAGCTTTCCAGAGCCGTTCCGGCGACGCC
>DASRQP010000333.1:0-5390 GCA_035696585.1 Candidatus Acidiferrales bacterium
ACCTATGGAGGGGTGAGGGCACGAGGCAGCGCGCAGGAAGGACGGAGATCCGCGACAAGGTCCTCGAACAGGTCGCCATGGAGGCCGGGCTAGATCCGCATGACCTGCTCCTGCGGAACGAAAGACTCGCAGCACTCGAGGTGGCGATCAATGCCCTGCCCGCGGCGCAGCGCGAAGTCATCCGTGCCCAGGCACTGGGCGGGGTCGCCTTCAAGGAGCTCGCCGAGGCGACGGGAGTGTCGATCGATACGCTGATGGCGAGGAAGCGTTATGCAATCCGCAAACTCACTGCGGCGCTCGAGTATTGGATGGACGATTGATTTCAAAATGGGAGGCACATGATGTCGAATCATGAAGGCGGGGTTTGCCGTGGCAAGAGGTGGTCTGAGTGGTCAGTTAGGGCAAGGGTGGGGGTAATCGTGGCGGCGATCATTCTCGCTCCCGGATTCCTTGCCCTCTTTGCCGCGATAACGATGTGGCTGTGGAACTGGCTGATGCCAACGATCTTCAATCTGCCGACTATCGGATTCTGGCAAGCGGTCGGCATCCTGATCCTCGCGCAAATTCTCTTCAAGGGTGGACACGTGAGGAGGGCGGGAAGGTCGAGTTGGAAGAAGGCTCGGATCCGGACGCAGATGAGGGAAGAAGGGCCAGAGGCGGGAGCGGAGTGAGTTCTTGGCACATCTGAATCGGTTGCGTGATTGGCTCCTGCATTTACAGACTGACCGGGAATGATTCCAGGAGACCCGATCGCGCCATCGCATCCGGCTTGCCGGAAGGTGGCCAGACCAGTCAATACAAGCGCGTTTCACAGGACTATGTTGAGTTCGGTAAACATTGGTCGCTGAGCGCATTGGCCTGAAGGCAACAGTTGAGCCAAGGGTCACTCAGCCGGAAATGCGACTATTCGGCCAAGCGACAGAAGCCCGTTCTAACCGAGCCTCCGCCGCCAGCCTTAGCTGTATCTCGCGCGTGACGATCATCAAAACTTCCACTTCTTATTTCGCCTGCGCTAGCCCCGCAATAACCGCGGCAAGTTTATCGAGTATCTGAACCCAGCCCTCTAGTTGCCCGCTATTTTTTGCGTGCTCCATGGTTTCATTTCCAATCAAGGTAACTTTCGTCTGGCCGTTTCCAAAATCCTCAAAAATAACCACGTCGTTCGCATCCTCTATGGCTTCATGTTCTATTCCATAGTGCGCAGGCTCAACCTTGTTTCCCTTCGAGTCGGAAAAGTACATGGAGTAAACGATCTTCTCGTGCAGAACAATCTCGTGGTATTCCGCACCATTCCAGAACTCCTGCCCATCCGGCGCTCTCATGCAGCAGAGAAATTTTCCTCCTACGCGAAAATCCATCTCGCAAAAAGGCGCAGTAAAACCCTTCGGTCCCCACCACTGCATCACATATTTCGGGTTTGTCCACGCCTCCCAAACCAATGCGCGTGGGGCATCAAAAACTCTAGTGACAACCATCCGCTCTTTCTCGTCAACCGCGTTTTTTGTCATCTCTGACCTCCGCTTTTTTCATTTGATTCACAACCACATCCAACTTGTCGAAACTCTCTTCCCAGAATCGGCGATAGCTAATCGCCCAGTCCCTGACTGTCTTTATCGCCTCTGGCCTAAGCGTGCACACGCTCTCTCTTCCACGCTTCGTCTTGATCACAATCCGCGCCCGCACCAGGCAGGCAATATGTTTTGAAATCATCTGCTGCGAGAGTGCAAACGGTTCCGTCAATCCATGCACAGAGGCAGGCCCATGGGAGAGTTGTTCGATCATCGCCCGGCGGGTTGGATCAGACAGAGCCGCAAATGTTGTATCTAACTTATCCACAACCATATGGTAGTGGATTATCCGTCGATGTCAAGTGTGGATTTTGAAGTTCCCGATTCGAGCTGCACTTCTCATAGCGGTCATTCTTGCGGCGGACACAAAGCGAATCTCTCCCAATAGGAGCCAATACCGGGTTTTTTCTGGACACCTGAAGTATCGGGTAGCGAAAAACGCGCTACCGAGTTTCAGAGGTCCTCATCCCTTTAGAATTAAAATGGCGGAGAGGGTGGGATTCGAACCCACGGTAGAATTTCTCCTACACACGCTTTCCAAGCGTGCTCCTTAAACCGCTCGGACACCTCTCCGGAGAAGTGGCGACTGAGAAGCGTAGCAGATTGAGCGAAGAGCGGCAAACACAGCGGAGACATGTGGCGGCGTGTTCTTAGATCATCCAGCCGCCGGAGACGCTGATGACTTGTCCGGTGACGTAATCGGCCGAATCGGAAGCGAGGAATTTGACTACGGATGCGATGTCGTCCGCCGACGGAGGGCGGCCCACCGGAAAGCGCGCATCGTGCATTCGGCGAGCTTCTTCGAGGGAGAGCTCTTTGTCGTCAATATTCGGAGGGTTGACGACGTTGACGGTGATGCCGTTCTTGGCCTCTTCCAGGGCAAGCGAGCGCGAGAATGCAACGACTCCGGCTTTCGCGGCCGTGTACGCTGAAATCGTGGCTTGGCCGAAGGCGCGCTCCGCTCCGACCGCGCCGAGATTGATTATGCGTCCCCAGTGCTGGCGGCGCATTGCGGGGAGCACGGCCTTGCTCGTGTAAAAAACGCTCATCAGATTCGAATCGAGGACACGTTTCCATTCGTCGAGCGTGGTGTCAGCGACGGTGCCCCAATTGAAGATGCCGACGTTGTTGACGAGCACATCGAGACGTTGAAAGCGCTCGAGCACCGAACGCACGAGCGACTCCGAACGCTCTGGATTTGTGGCGTCGGCTTCGACGGCGAAGCATTCGCATCCTATGGCCTGGAGTTGGCGCAGAGTATTCTGCGCCGCCGCTTTATTCGAGCGATACGAAAGCGCGACGCGCGCTCCTTCGCGTCCCAAGCCCAAAGCGATACCTTTGCCAATGCCTCGGCTGCCGCCCGTGACCAGCGCCACGCGCTTTCCAAGTTCCACGAAATCTCCCTCAGCAAATAATCGAGCGAGGAAACATTACCGAATTCCTCGCGCATTGCCAAGCAACACCTAAAACGCCTCACGTCAGCCGCCGGAAACAGGCGGCGGGGCGTGAGCTACACGATCGGTCTAGCGGCCCGAGGTCAGCGGAAACGGGCGACGATTACGGTCATGTCGTCGGCCTGCTCGGGCGAGCCGGCCCACTGCTCGACAGCGGAAAGCAAGCCGTCCGCGAGACGCTCCGCAGGAACATCGCGGAGTCGCAATACTTCGTTGGCAAGACGCGAGGTGCCGAACTCCTCGCCATAAACATTTTCCGGTTCGAACAAACCGTCACTGAATCCAACGAAGAGGGAGCCGGGTTCAGCGGAAAGGGTCACTTGCTTGTAGGAGACGTTATCGAAAAGGCCGACGACGGTGCCGCCGTCGTCGAGTTTTTTGACGGTGTTGCCGTGAACGAAGAATGGCGCGCAGTGGCCAGCGTTTGTGTAGGAGAGCGAGCGCGAGGGGGCATCGTATTCGGCGTAAAAAAGCGTGGCGTAGCGATCGTCGGAGGTGTTTAGAAAAAGATGGCGATTCAGGGAGGCGACCACTTCGGCGGTGGTGCGATGTCCGTTGACGAGCGCCTGGCCACGAAGCGCCGCCTGCAAGCTGGCCATCAGAAGCGCGGCCGAAATTCCCTTTCCGCTGATGTCCGCAATGGCCAGACCCAAGCGCGAATGGCCGAGGTTCATGAAATCGTAGTAATCACCTGAAACGACGCGCGCGGCGCGGCAGACGGCGGCCAGTTCCAAGCCAGCCATTTCGGGGAGAGCGCGCGGGAAAAGTTGGGTTTGGACTTCGCGCGCGATGGCTAGCTCGTTGTCGAGTTTTTGTCGCGCGCGTTGCTCTTCGATGAGCTCCGCGATCGAGCCAGTCATTGCATTGAATGATTCCGCGAGGACTCCGAGTTGATCGCGCTGGCGCACATGAATGCGATGGCGGAAATCGCCCTGACGTACGTGTCGCGTGGCTTCGTAAAGATCGTCGACGGCGACGGTGATGGTGCGCGTGAGCACAACACCTGTCGCCAGCGCGGCGACTTCGAGAACGAGAAAAAATACGCCGATGAGAATCAAAATAATGACGAGCGGATCGCCCAGGAGACCGAGAGAGGCGAATAGGCGACTGGTCAGTTCCGAGGGTCGCAGTGAGAATGCGGCGGCAACAGGCATCGTGTCTGTGGTCGGCTCGTCGTGACTGAGCAGCGTGGCATTGAGTGTGGAGCCGCCGGAGATTTCCATGTCGTACCAGCCGCGCTTCGGCTGGAGAGGGCGGACGCTCACGACCTGGCCTGCGCCAACGAGGCGGCGGCCGCTCAAGTTCAGAACTTCCGCAACAGGATCAGAGGCGACCGCGGGACGAAACGTGGTGAGTTGGATTGGGCCAAGATCGGGAGCGACGGCGCCGAGCAGCGCCGCGGTGACGGGCACGCGAACGTAGAGTTCGCCTTCGTGAGACGGCGCTTGGCTTGCAACCACGGCTTCAATCCACAAATTTCCTGAGGATTGCACGAGGCCTGTAAATCCCGGTACAGGCCGCGCGTTTGATCCAATGGCAGCGGCGGATTCGGGCAGATGGACTTCAAGTCCGGGAAGCCGCTTGCCCGCTGCAGCCAACATGGCGGCGATTCCAGGACGTCCGAGCACTGCGCGGGAGTTGACCGCAAGCCCCTTCGCCACGTCGTTCTCTATCGTCTCGTCGAGCGTTTCCGCAATATGGGAGACTTCGGTAACGCGCTCGCTCAGGTCATCTTGCAACAGGTGCGCCCCGAGTTGGAAGTAAAGCAAATAGCCAGAGAGAGCGACCATGGCAAGCAACAACACAACGGGAACCACGGCGATGAAAATGTACGCGACGACCAAACGATTGCGCAGTCCCCAAAGCAGCCGTTTGCGCGCCCACCGCAAAAGGCGAACCATCAAGTATCCGGCAGCGATGACGAACAGGATGACTCGCCATGCTCCGAGAAACGACAGGTAGCGACCCAGCGGCGTGGTCCAGCTTAGAACGAAAATCATGGAGACAATCGTGGCGACGCGGTCGAGCGGTGAAGTGGTTCGCCAAAAGGCGCGCAGGCGATGAAACGACGGCACGCGTAACCTCGGACGCGATTCCCAAGTTGCCGTTTACGCCGCAAACGGCGGAATCGCGGCCTCTAATCTAGACAATATTGCGTCAGGAGAGAACAGGTATTCGCGGAGTTAGGAAATGGGAGACGCGTGCGCGGCGGGGTAGACGCTTCTATCACACGTGCGCCGGTCGCCCATGTGTCAAGACCGGGTCACGAGAAGCTTGCCGGGCAGTGTCCCCGGCCTATCGCGAGCGGGCCGCGAGGGCGCGCTGCACCGTGCTGTGCCGCCGACTGTAGCTGAAATAAATGATCAGG
>DASRQP010000334.1:0-3694 GCA_035696585.1 Candidatus Acidiferrales bacterium
CTGCACCATCGTGCACGCGGGACGAATCTTGCCGAACACTTCTCCGTGCGCGCGCCCGATCTTCTCCCAGTCCGCAATATTCGCGACAAACAATCGCGTGCGCACCACGTGTTCGAGCTTCGCTCCCGCCTTCGTCAGCGCAGACTCGATATTCTTCAGCACTTGCACGGCCTGTGCGTAAGCGTCGCCCTTCACAATTTCTCCGCTCGCGTTCGTCGCCGTCGTCCCCGCAACATACACATGCGCGCCAACGCGCACCGCCCGTGAATAGCCAACCACCGGCTCCCACGGCGTCCCGCTCGAAATATTCCGTCTCTCCACTTTTTTCTCCTTCCAGCAACGCTCTGGCTTGTCTTTACAGCGCCGCTACCAAGCTCTTACAATCCCCTGGACTGACACAAACGAGGTGAAATTTGCTGAAGGCTGCAATTCCTCTTGTCCACGTTTCGAATGCCGCCGCCGCGGAAGAATTTTATTGCAACCGCCTGGGCTTCCAACGCGAATTCGCCCATCGCGCTCACGATGCCCAGCCAGATCCCTGCTACATGGGTATCTCGCGAGACGGAGTGTGGCTGAACCTCTCCTCTTTCTCCGGAGACGGCGTTTCCGGCGGCGTAGCGAATCTTCTGGTCGACGATGTTGACGCTCTTCACGCCGAATTCCTCGCCAAAGGTGTCCAGATTGACCCCGGGCATCCCGTCGACCAAACTTGGGGCTCCCGGGAAATGTACGTCCGCGATGCCGACGGCAACACGCTCCGTTTCATCCAGAGCTGATCCGCCACGTACATACGCGCGCAAATATTTGTGCCTTACAGCAACCGCTGAAACTCTTCCAGCGTCACTCCGAGTTGCCGCAGAATCTTGAAGAACAATGGCGGACCTATTTCGCGGCCAGCATGAACGGGAATGGTGACCGCCCTCCCGTCTGGATGATTCCAGCGCTCATGACTTCCTGTCTGTCTTGTTTTGGAAAATCCTAAACATCGCGCTGCATTTTGAAATTGGCGGGCGGTGGCGCTAGGCATGAAGGATTTCAGTGGTGTCGGCGGGCAGAGGGGTTCCTTTTTCCGAATATTCTTCGGCAATCATTCGGAAAACGTCGGAAAGTTCGGCGAGCGCTTGCTCGCGCGTGGGCATCAGCGCATAACAGCCCGGAATAGCCGGCACATCGGCCACCCAAGAGCCATCTTCCTGGCGATAGAGGATTGTCTTGTAGTCCTCGAGGCGGCGCATGAATCCTCCCAAATCTTAACCATACAGTAGCATACAACCCGATTGTAAACCGCTTCGCTCGACCGTCTGGACTTCATTCGCCAAAGTCCGTAAGCTGGCGCTAGCTCAGCGAAACGAAAGGCCGCTGCCGACATGCGTTGCAAAAACATCCTCGAAGCCATCGGCGAAACGCCGCTCATCCGGCTGAATCGCATCACGAAGGATATCGAAGCCGAAGTCTACGTCAAAGCGGATTACCTGAATCCCGGCGGCTCGGTAAAAGATCGCATCGCCACCTGGATGATCGACGAGGCCGAACGCACAGGCCTTCTAAAACCCGGCGGCACGATCATCGAAGGAACTTCCGGCAACACGGGCATGGGCCTCGCGCTTGTCGCTACGGTGCGCGGCTACAAAATCGTTTTCACCATCACCGACAAGCAATCGCGCGAAAAAATCGATCTCCTCAAAGCCTTCGGCGCGGAAGTCATCGTCTGCCCCACCGCCGTTGAGCCTGACGATCCGCGCAGCTACTATTCCGTCGCGAAGAAACTCGCGCGCGAAATTCCTAATTCCTTTTACCCCAACCAGTACGAAAATCCCATGAATCCCGAGGCGCATTACCGCACCACCGGCCCGGAAATCTGGAAAGACACTGAAGGCAAAATCACGCATTTCGTCTGCGGCATGGGCACGGGAGGAACGATCAGCGGCGTCGGCCGTTTCCTCAAGGAAAAAAATCCCGCCGTGAAAGTCATCGGCGCGGACCCTATCGGCTCGCTCTATTACGAATATTTCAAGACTGGAAATGTCGGCAAAGCGAAAACCTACGTCGTCGAAGGCATCGGCGAAGATATTTTCCCCTCCACGATGGACTTCAAAGTCCTCGACGACATTCTGCAAATCACCGACGAGGAATCTTTCGTCTGGGCGCGCCGCCTAGCGAAACAGGAGGGCGTTTTCACCGGAGGCTCCGGCGGCGGATGCGTCTCAGCAACGCTGCGCCTCGCGCGCGAATGCAAAAAAGGCGACGTGGTTGTCGCCTTCCTCCCCGACACGGGCATGCGCTACCTCAGCAAAGTCTACAACGACGGCTGGATGCGCGAGCATGGCTACGTCGAATCCGAAGTTCCTCTCTGCGCCGCCGACGTCGTTCGCGTCAAATTGCAGAACGGCAAGCATCGCGAGCTCGTCATCGCGCGCCCGTATCAAACCGTCTTCCACGCGCTGCACATCATGCAGCAGCAGGACATTTCCCAGTTGCCGATTTTCGAGGACGACAATCCCATCGGCACGATTTACGAGGACCAAATTTTGAATCTCGCGCTGCAGGGGAAAGACCTTCGCAAGCTCGTCATCCGCGAAGTGATGGCCGAAGCCCTTCCGCGCGTCCCCAGCGACTCTCCCGTCGAACGCGTCACCCATCTCCTCAGCCATTCCGGCCCCGCCGTCTTCGTCGAAATGTCCAACGGCAAATTCGAAATCCTCACCAAATTCGACCTGATGGACACCATCGCCGGCATCATGGAACAAAAGCGCTAGCTATTTCTGTTTGTCATTCCGAGCGAGTCCCGATACCTCTTATCGGGACGACGAGGAACCTGCTGTCGCTGTGTTCGTAGGGGCGTGGGCTTGTTTACTCTGAGGAACGAAGATCCCCCATTTCACCCTACGGAGTCTGGCGTTTGGACGCAACACTGCCCTTCCCCGCGCTATACTCCCACCCATGCCCATCGTCATCTCCATGCTGCGTGGCGTCAACGTCGGAGGCCACAACAAAATCAAAATGGATGCGCTCCGTGCGCTCTACGAATCCCTGAAATTCACCGGCTGTCAGACTTTCATCCAAAGCGGCAACGTCATCTTCAAAACGAAAGAGCGCAACCTCGCCAAACTAACCAGCCAGATTCAGACAGCCATCGAGCGCAGCTTCGGCTTTCGCCCCGATGTGATTCTTCGCACGTCTGACGAACTGCGCGACGTCATCGCCAGGAACCCTTTCGCCACGCGCCGCGGCATAGAGCCCGGCAAACTCCTCGTCACTTTCCTCGCCAGCGCACCGACCACGCAAGCTCGCGATAACCTTCTGAAGCTCAAGACCGACGGCGAGGAACTACGCATCGACGGCCGCGAACTCTACATTTATTTTCCCAACGGCCAGGGCCGCTCGAAACTCACCTGGCCGATCATCGAAAGAACGCTCAAAGTCTCCGGCACCGGCCGCAACTGGAACAGCGTCACAAAAATGCTCGCCATCGCCGACGCGCTTGCAGCAGACACTGAGGCCGCAAGCCCAGCCAAGCGTTAGCGCGCAATCAAGTGGTCGCGACGCTCCCGACACCGTTTCCTGCCAGGGGCGCGGCACCGCGCAAATGCTATACTGCCAGCTTCTTTTTTCACGCGGGTTCGCCCCAGTGGAGCAAAGCGCGAAATGAAGATTGAAGACCTCAACGAGCGGCTGCGCGATTCGGTGCTCATCG
>DASRQP010000335.1:0-7330 GCA_035696585.1 Candidatus Acidiferrales bacterium
TGCTGCGTTGGATCAGCTGGTCCAGACTATCTCGCAAAACGCAGATGCGGTCCTGGGTACGCCGCCGCCTCCGGGCAGCACCAATCCGCTTCCAAGTTATACGGCGTCGAACCTGCCGTCCTCCATGTTGGTAAGCGGGTCCTCGTGCACGTCGGACACCGTGGTCGTCAACGGGAACTTCGACCTGGGTCCCAACACGGGATGCGGCCTGCTCGTGGTAACTGGGAATTTTACATACGCTGGCAATTCCGGATGGAACGGCGTCATCCTGGTTATCGGAAACGGGACAGCCACCTTCCAGGGAAATGGCGGCGGCAATGGTCAGTTTGACGGCGCTATTTTCGTCGCCGCCACAGAGGACTCGACCTACCACCAACTGCCTGCTCTCGGCCCCGTTAACTTCGACATCAGCGGTGGCGGCGGAAACGGCATTTACTACAACAGTTGCTGGGTGAACAAGGTGAACCAAGCCCAAACTCTGAAGGCGCTGGCTTTTCACGAGATCGCACAATAACAGTCTGAGAGAGTGAACATGAGAACAAAACAACTTTTCGGAATCATCATCACAGCAGCCGTGGTCTCAGGCGCTTCGCTGACGGCCACGGCGCAACAACAAACGTCACAGACAGCGGCTCCGCAGAAGCAAGGTGCAAAGTCCACACCAGCAAAGAGCGCCAAGGTGTGGAGCGACGATGACTTGTCGTCCTTGCGGTCGCCCGCGGATGCCTACAAGGAAGAGAAAGAAGCACAGGCCGCCCAAGCTGCGGCGGCGGCAAAACCAGCCGCTCCCGCGAAGCCAGGCGAATCTCCCGCCTGGTCGAAAGTCTGGACCATCAAAACGCCCGATGATGCGCAGAAAGCAATCGATTGGGACAATCGGGACATCACCGCTCAGCAACAATACGCTGATCGCCTGCGGAACCAACTCGATACGGCGCCGCCCGACCAACGGGACCACCTCCAGCAGACGCTTAATCATGAGCTCGAAGTAATTGCCGCCACTGTGAAAGAGCGGGATGGCATTGCGGCACAGCAAAAGCAGCTCGAGAAGAAGTCGGCTGCTGGTAGTAATGCACCAGCCACGCCGCCACAGTCGCAGTAATCGACGGTCATACAAACTTTTCCAACCACGCCCCAGCCCTCAAGCAGAAGCGTGACCCCGACAAAAGGCGCTCCGATTTATCGGAGCGTTTTTTGTTTTCCGGCTCAGCGCCTGTCTGTTGTAGCTCAGGTCCCGTCCCGATGCTTGTTATCGGGACTGACCTGAGGCTTTTCGATGTGTGCCGAGTGGAAAAACAAGGAACTCACGTCAGTCCGGCAAATCGCGCCGGGACGGGACGTGAGCTACAAGAGCATTTCGAAGCCAGCCAGCGAGGGAGGCATCACTGTGCGCCTGGAGCGCGGCGAGTGACGCGCGTGAGCGTTGGAGAGTTGAGAGCGCCCGTCAATGTAAAGACGCCGAAGGGATTTTTGTTTGGCGGGTCGTTCACTGGTGCGAAGCCCGCGACTTTGTCGACCGCAAGCGGAGTAAATTCCAAATTTAGCTGGCGCTTGAAATCAACGTAGCCTGCGGCGTTGTAAGCCGCGGTCTGAGTCTCGAGATGCAATCGGGAGAAACGCACTTGCCCATCGGCGCACGAGAAATCTGCGGACGCAGCGGGAAGGATCGTGGTTCCGGGCCTGCGCGCACTCGCGTTACGCGATTCATTGAGGTCCATTCTGTTGTAGGAGGCGTCGCGAATGCGCGCGTCGCCACGGCAGGCGAGCGAACCGAGCAACGCTGCGCGGCCGATTCCCTTCGCCGAAATTTGGATGTCGCCAGAGGCAGTGCCCGCAAAAAGATTCGCAAGAGACAACGTCTGCGCGGCGAGCGAGCTCAAATTCACATCGGTGAATTTCGCGGTGGCGTCGTAGGTTGGTTGCGCGCTCAGATTGAGCGCGATGGAACCGAGCGCCTCGCCTCCATAGAATTGCGCGCGTGCATTCGTAAATGTCAGCTTGCGGCCGTCGAGCGCGGCGTCCGCAGTGAACTGGCTGAGAGTGAGCGGCGCGAGAGCGAACTGGCCAACGGAAATCGTGCCGTGGCCGCGAAGCCATGCTGGAACAGGCTGAGGTTGGGGCTTCGAGGCGAGGAACGGCAGAATGCGGTCGAGAAGACTTTCGCGGCGCTGCGGGTTGAGCCAACGATCCATCTCGGCGGCGTCAAGTTCGTTCGCGGAAAGCGCGAATTGCCAACCGTCATCGGCGGCGTGACGCTCGAAAGTGCCGTGCCAATTCGCGCCGAAGGCATCGGCCGAGGCTAACTGGATCTTTACGTCGTCGCCCTTGCCCACCGTGGACAAATTCACCGTTCCCGATAAGTGCGTGATTTCGCGATTGAGAAACGGGGCGCGAATCGCGGTTCCTGTCAACGTTATCGTGCCCTGCGGGTGACGCAGCACCGACGACGGCGACGCGACAACCGCGGAACTCCGCGGCGAAGCGGTATCTTGCCACTGCAAATGAAGCTGCGCGGGCCCGTCGATCAGCCATCCGGGCGGCAAACTGAATCCCAGCGCGTTGGCCGCGGCGAAAAAACTTCCAACTTCAGTCGTCTGACCATCGAGTTTCCACGCGGAACGCCACCGGGGAACGCGCTCAGAGGAGCCGCGCAAACGGAATTCGCCGGAACGAACGCCGATCGCGAAAATCGTCGGAGAGAGCGAAATGGAATGATCCGTGAATAGCAGAGACGCGCGCGCCATGCGGATGGGTACGCGCACGCTGCCGCCGTCCAGTTCGACGCCATCGGAAGCCACAATTCCCTTCTGAATGCGCGGCGGCCAGCCGGAGAGCGTAACGCGCATCGTTGTGGTGCCATTCAGGGCAACCTGTTCGGGCACGTCGCGATGGAAGGCGCGATACCAAGTGAGCGCGTCAGCCATGGCGACGCCACTCGAAATAATTTTAAGTTGGGCGTTCTTGACCGCGGCCTGCATCGCGTCGGGCGCGGCGGTCCAGTTCATGGCGCCGGTGGCGTGAATATTGGAGTGGGGCGCTTCGAGAACCGCCTGCGTCAATTCGAAACGCGATTCGTCGGGAGCCCACCGCGCCTCAACATTGAGATTGGCGGCAGGATCGTCCGGACGCAGCGGCAAGTCCCAGCGATGCAAGCTGCGGAATTCCGTGTGCAAGGAAAGAGTCCAGTCATAGCCGGAGGTTTTCGCTGCGAGCTGGAGCGAAAAAAGCCCGCGCACGCCGTAGTCATTTCCTCGAAGCAATCGAAGAACGTCGGGGAGAGACGCGCCTGCCCAATTCAGTTCGAACGATGCTGGGCGCAAGCGCGAAGAGGTGCCGCCAACAAGGCCCGTCAAGCTGAGAACGCCAGCTTGTTGCACGACGACCGCGGCGCGAAAGGGTTGCGCCTGAAGGTTAATGCGCCAACTACCTGGCGAAACCTGCTCGACGCTGCCTGCGACGTTGGCGAGCGCGAAAGGCAGTTTGCCGACACCCTGCTTGAAATTCACGCGGCCGCCAGAAAGGTCGATGCGCTGCAAACGAAGCGAGGCGCTTGCGGGAGCGGGCGCGGTGGGAAGATTTCCGCGCGGGCGCGGCAACCACGATTCGAGATTCCATTCACCGTCGGGAAGGCGCACAAGATTCAAGCTGGGGCCACTGAGCGCTACAGGTCCGAACTCGATGCGTCCGCGAAGCAGCGCGCCCCAACGCAAACCAATGGCGAGAGAATCCGCGCGAAGGAAGTATTCATTGCCGAAACGCGGGTCTTCGGCCACGGTGACGCGGTCAGCTTCGAGTCGGGGCCCTGCGAGCAGGCTGAAAGAATACTGAGCTACCTCGACGGGGCGTCCGAAGGCGGCCTCAAGCCGGCGCGTGAGTGCGTGGTTCAGCCAACCCAACTCGAGGAGCAGCGAGAGGCCGTAGTCAAGCGCCAGAAAGACAACGATCACAACCAAAAACCTTCGCAACCAACGATGCAGGCGCGGGGAGCCGGGAAAGCGGGTTGGCCCACTGGCGTGCGCGAATCGGTTTCGCGCGGCCTCCGTCGTGGTCGAAGCAGGAGGCGGCATCAGTGCACCTCGCGGAGCATCCGAGTCCAGCGTGTTTCGGTGGGCAGATGGAGGAGCACCGGCGCTTCGACCGCTTCAGCCATGCGAAGTATCCTGCGCGGCACGGTTCGCGTCTTCCTGACGGAGCACACCGAGAGCCAGAGCCGCGGCAGCCTGCTCGGCTGATTTCTTGCTGTGACCATCCGCCTCGGCCAAGATCCGGCCAGCCGCCCGGACGCTGACACGAAACGTCTTGTCGTGCTCGGGGCCTGTCTCACGTACCACGTGGTATTCCGCAAGGCGCAGTCCACGGCTCTGCAACCATTCCTGGAGCGCTGATTTGTGATCCGCATCAGCGAGCAGTTCCGCAACCGACAGCGCATCGCTCAGCAGCGAACGCTCAACGAAGGTGGCGGCGGCCGCGAATCCCGAATCGCGAAAAATTGCGCCGACAACAGCTTCATAAGCGTCGGCAAGAAGATTCTGCTTTCTGCGCCCGCCGGTTTTTTCTTCGCCGGGCCCCAAGCGAAGGTATTCTCCGAGCGCAAGGCGATTCGCCGCATCTTCCGCGCTGGCAGCGCTGACGAGGCGCGCCCTGGCCTTTGACAGACTCCCTTCGTCCCAGTGCGGAAAACGAGCGATCAGGACTCGGCTGACAGCGAGACCCAGGACGCTGTCACCGAGAAATTCCAGACGTTCGTTGCTTTGTGTCTCGGAATTAAATATATGGGAGCGGTGCGTCAGCGCTCGTTCGAGCCATTCGATATGCTCGAATCGGTAGCCGAGTTTGTGTTCGAGATCACGCCGCTCCGCATCGGTCATCGACAAAATCGGGTCCCCAAGAACATCTAAGGCTTCGGTGGCTGAGGTTGACTTCCTGCCTTAGCTTTAGCTTCCGCTGCTCCCTGCTTGCAACGGTCCTGCAATGGAGATGTGATTTGGATACAGCTATCGAAGGACTTCTCCGCATCGGAAAACTTACTGAGTTTCTCATCCTCCACGCCAAGGATGAAATAGTCAGTCGGGTCGGGCTCTAGATTGCCGTCCGTGGCCTGGGTAAGCTCGGTGACCGAGTCACTATCCTTGCCCTCGCGGAAATAAACGAGGCCAAGTCCGCTGTGAGCCAGAGAAAGGCCGCTGGCCTTGGCGGCGGCGAATTGCTCGTCGGTCAGTTCCGTAGGCTTCGGGAGAGTCGCAAGAATCTCTAGCGCGTGTTTTTCATATTGTTCCGCCTTGGCAAGCTGGTCCGCGAAACCCGGCGCGGTGGGATTGCCGCGCGGAATCACCCATCCTACTCGGGTGAGCACGGTCAGATCATTGGGATTGAGTTGCAGGGTCTTGTCGGCGGAGACGTACATCTTGTCGAGTTTCTGTCTTTGGAAATAAGCGTTCGTCAGCCGCGAATAGACAACTACAAGGTAATGGCTCTGCGGATAATTTTTCGCGAAATCCTCGCCCGCCTGGATTTGCGCGTCAAAGTCGGCAGAAGAAGCTGCTTTCAGCGCGATAAATGCCTTGTAGGCGGCTTCTTCCTTCGGATCGACTGCGGGCGCCGCGGGCTTCTGAGGAGCTGGATTTTGCAGGGACGGCTTCTGGTCCTGGGTTCCTTGTTGCTGGGTTCCTTGTTGCTGGGTCGCTTGTTGCTGTGCTCCCATGCCTTGAGCGCGTACTCTAGGCGCAGCCGCCAAGCAGGCCAGGCCAGCCAACGTTAGAGCAGTGATTCCCATTCGGTGTGTCATTGTTCTTTCGTCCTCCAATTTAAAATACTTCCCTCCGGGAACCGAATGGGTTCAACCGGCAGTGGAAATTCGTTCGGGCGTTTATTGCGACGGCGTCGAGGGCGCCGGGCGATACGGCTTGTCGATTCCCTGTTGCGCCGCCACGCGCGCTGCTTCGGGAGCGCCGTTTACACCCAACGCCGCGCGATACTCCTTTATGGCAGGGTCGCGCTCTCCCTGCAAGTCGCGAATGCGACCCAAATAAACATGCGACCACGCCAAAATACTCGGACTCGGCGCTGCAGCCGCAGTTGAGCCTGGCGGCGGCATGCTCACAACCTGCTCAAAAAGATTTTCCGCCTTTTCGCCCTGGCCTTGCAAGACGGACGCGAGCGCGAGTCCGTACAGGGCGCGAGGCTGGTTCGGGTGCTCATTCAGGATGCCCTGAAAAGTTGCGGCTGCTCCCGCGGCATCTTGCAACGCGATCTGACGATCGCCGCGCGTGAACTCCTGATCAAGTTGCGTTTCGGGTGCGTTCCCGCCGTTCTCTCCCTGAATGCCGCCCGTGGGAACTACTTCTGTCGCAGAGGCGAATTGAAGATTTTGCAGGCGCTTCTGCTCTGCGCCGACGTTGATTCCCTGAACGAGCGACGGAAAATACAGAGACATCGCCGGCTCGGACTTCTCAAAAACGATCAGTTGCTGATAGATGGGACGCACGAGAATAAATCCGGTCCTGTCGTTTGCAACAAGCGCTGATTCGAGTTGATCGGCCGGCAACTTGCGAACGCGCAGTTCGACTGCGCGAACCAGGCACTCGTCGAACAATCCCACAAAATCATTCTGAAATGATGCCGGAAGCTGCGGCGCGCGGCTTGCAATTTCGAGAAGGGCGCGGCGCGTCGAAATGGTTTGCTGATACTTCAGAGTCAGAGGGTCGAGCAGAAAATGAAACATAGCGTGACGTATGTCACCCAGCGGCAACACGGGGCCCGGCCCGACGATGATCGAATAATGATTGCCGATGTTGCGAAAATTGACGCGCGCGCCCACCAGGGGTTCGACGAGAACCGTGAAAGTCCGGTCGGTTGGCGTCTGGATTTCGCGAAGGTAGGCCGTGCTCTGAAAGACAATCTGGCGCAGCGCGCTGGTGAGGCGCGCTACTTCGCTATCTACTTCAGGTTCGACGCTGGCCCACTCGCGATCGAGCTGCGCATCCACGTACAGTTTGCTGAGAATTTCGCCGAAGCCGTCGATGGACAGAACCGCGGGGGGTATCTCATCGTGCGATAAGAGGTAGCGGAATCGCGGCGGCGGCCCGACGACGAGCGCAAAGGAAAGAAACGGCGACAGGGTTTCGTCAGAACTTGCGAATTGATGCTGTGCGTAAAATTGCCGCATGGCGTCAACCGCCGGGCCCTTCAACTGGAGCAGCCGCGCGCGCAGCGCCGCGTCGGCAGGATAAATATCAAGCGTATTGGAATTCGCGTCGAAACCGGCGGCGTCCAGCGCGCACATTGTGGCGAAGAGTTGCGGGCTGGTTTCGACGCTGATGGAGCTGCGGAC
>DASRQP010000336.1:0-3468 GCA_035696585.1 Candidatus Acidiferrales bacterium
GAAGCCCTTGAGGCGGACATTTGCGGCGTTGTCGACGCCAGCCATCGCGGCGACGCGATCTGCAAAGTAATTCTTGAAATGGCGCTGCTCACCGAAGAGGAAAAGATCCGCGCCTGCCGCGCGGCGAAGAATTGCGACGCCGACTACGTAAAAACTTCCACAGGCTTTGGTCCCGGGGGCGCCACGGTGGAAGACGTCGCGCTGATGCGCTCAATCGTCGGGCCGGAAATGGGAATCAAAGCAGCGGGCGGCATCCGCACTCTCGCCGATCTGAAAAGCATGCTTGCCGCTGGTGCCACCCGCATCGGTTCAAGCTCCGGCGTGAAAATCATCGAAGAGGCCCGCCGCGCCGCCGCCGAATGACTCCTCTGAGTGCGTTTCGACTTGTTAATTTCGCAATTCACGTCAAGCTCGCGGCTGTTCTTCTGTTTCGCCTGTTATAATAAATAAGTGCAGTCGCATTGCGGCTTGCTTGCGCTAGGCAGGCATCCGAGTCGTCGCGTCCGCCAATCTCATCTAATAGGGAATCATGGAACCCGTAGAATTGAACATTACCCAGGAACTGCCCGCCGAAGTGTTGGCAACGATGGCCGAAATCGGCCAGGAAATCAACGCGTCGCTGAATCTCGACGAGGTGTTGGCGCACGCCGCTGCGCAAATCAAGCGGCTGATCGACTACGAGATTTTTGCCGTGCTGCTGCTTGACGAGAATGCGCAGGAACTCCACTTTCGCTTCGCCATCGGTCATCGCCAGGAAGTGGTGGAGAATTGGCGCATCCCTGTGGGGCAGGGAATCATCGGCGCCGCGGCGTCAACGGGACGTCCCGTGCGCGTCAGCGATGTCCACAAGGACCCGCGTTACCTGAACGCTCTTGATGGAGTGCAGTCGGAACTCGCTGTTCCTCTGGTGCTGCAGGGCCGCGTCGTCGGCGTGCTGGATATTGAAAGCAGCCAGCTCGATTACTTCACGCGCGACCAGCAAAATATCTTGATGATGCTCGCGACGCGCATTTCGAGCGCCATTGAAAACGCGCGTTTGTTTGAACGCACGCGCCATCAGGCAGACACGCTTTTGCTTCTCAACGAAGTGGCGCGCGAGACGAATTCCATTCTCGATGTCGAAGGCGTGCTGCGGCGCGCCGCGGAAATGGTGAAGCGCGTCATCGATTACCAGATTTTCGCCATTCTGCTTTACGACGAAGCGGCGCGCGTTTTCCGCCATCGCCTCAATGTGAAATTCGGCCAGCACATGCAGGAACGTTCCGTCGTCTCGCCGCACGAAGGAATCGTGGGCGCGGCGGCCACGTTGCGGCGGCCCGTGGTGGTGCCGGACGTTTCTTTCGATCCGCGCTACATTTCCATTAATCCGGAAACGCGTTCGGAACTGGCGATTCCGCTTCTCTACAAGCATCGCGTGATCGGCGTGCTCGATCTCGAAAGCCCGCAGCTCAATTATTTCACGCCCGACCACGTGCAGGCGCTTTCCATTCTCGCATCGCATCTCGCGGTCTCGATTGAAAACGCGCGCCTGTATGAACAAGTGGCCCGCGATGAAGCGCGCATGGAGCGCGACCTCAACGCCGCGCGCCGTTTGCAATCCGCGCTGTTGCCGCCCGTTCCGGGAAGCGAGTACGGCCTCGACATTGCCGCGCGCGTCGTTTCCTCTCGCGAACTCTGTGGCGACCTCTATGACTTTTTGCCATACAACACGGGAGAACTCGGCATCGCACTCGGCGACGTCAGCGGAAAGGGAAGCGCCGCCGCGCTGTATGGCGCCGCCGCCGTGGGAATTCTGCGCAGCCTCGCTCCGCAGCATCTGGCTCCGGCGAAAACTCTGCAGAAGCTCAATCAGATTATTTGCGAGCGCCGTATCGAAGGGCGTTTCATGACCATGTGTTTTCTTTCGTGGCAGCCCGCGGAGCGCATTCTGCGCGTGGCGAGTGCGGGCCAGGAGCAGCCGCTGATTTTTCAGAACGGGCGTGGCGAAAAACTTCCCCTCGCCGGTTTTCCCGTCGGCATGTTCGACGATTCCACGTATGACGAGCTTAGCCTTGTGTTGTCTCCCGGCGACATCGTGGTGCTTTACTCGGACGGCGTCACGGACACGCAAAATTCCGGCGCGCAATTTTATGGCTGGCAGCGCCTAAGCGCCGCTGTCTCCTCGCAAGCGGCACTTTCCTCCGCAGAAATCGCGGATTATTTGCTCACCAACGTTGATGAATTTTCCGGCGGACGTCATCCCTTCGATGACCGCACCCTTGTCGTCCTAAAAGTGATATAAGAATCCTCTGCATGGCGAAAGACAAGGACTCCGATTCGCTGAATCCAGTCAGTTACACTCCAAACTTTTCGTATCGACGCGGCGCACTCTCTTGCGAAAACGTTCCGCTTGCTACGATCGCCGCGCGCGCGGGAACTCCCGCTTATATCTACAGTCGCACCGCATTCACTTCCGCTTATCGAAGATTTCGTCGCGCCTTTCGCGGCACGCCGCATTCGATTTGCTACGCGGTCAAGGCCAATTCGAATCTTGCTGTTCTGCGCACATTTGCCCGCATGGGCAGCAGCTTCGATATAGTTTCCGGAGGCGAACTCTTTCGCTTGCGGAGCGTCGGTGTGCCGGGCGAGCGAATCGTTTTTTCCGGCGTTGGCAAGACGCGCGAGGAAATTCACGAAGCTCTGCGCGCGAGCATTCTGCTTTTCAATGTTGAATCAGCGGAAGAGCTCGAAATTCTCGCGAGCGAAGCCGCCCGCATCGGCCGCTCCGCGCCTGCCGCGATTCGCGTCAATCCTGATATCGAAGCGGGCGGCCATCCGCACATCGCCACAGGCCATCATCGCCACAAATTTGGCGTCGACTGGCTCGAAGCGCGGCGCCTCTATCTTCTCCACAAAGATTCGCTCTGGATCGATTGGAAGGGAATCAGCGGCCACATCGGCTCGCAGATCACAAAGGTCGCGCCGTTTCGCGCTGCCGCCGCGCGCCTCGCGGGATATTTCCGCGATCTTTCAAACGAGGGCATCGCGCTTCGCTATCTCGACATTGGCGGCGGCCTCGGCATTCGTTACACAAACGAGAATCCGCCCTCGATCGAGGAATATGCCGCCGCGTTGCCAAGCTCGTTGCGCGCGCTCGGTTGCCATTTGCTTTTCGAACCGGGCCGCGCTCTGATCGGGCAAGCAGGCGTTTTGCTCACGCGCGTTTTGTATATAAAAAGTAGCTGGGGAAAAACATTTATCGTCGTCGACGCGGCGATGAATGATCTGATTCGCCCCGCGCTATATGGTGCAACTCATCCCATTACGCCCGTCGTGCGCCCTCGCGCGAATGCGAAAATATCTTCCGTCGATATCGTTGGCCCGATTTGCGAATCCGGCGATTCATTTCTGCGCGATTGGCCCATGCCGGAAGTTCAGCCTGGAGATCTGGTCGTGATTTGGGGAGCGGGCGCGTACGGTTTCGCGGAA
>DASRQP010000337.1:0-4864 GCA_035696585.1 Candidatus Acidiferrales bacterium
TAATAAACGAGCTTGCAGTTGATCTCGCGAGCGGGAAAATTTATAAACGGCACGAGTACCTCAATATTTTTGTCGCCCGTTTACTTATAGCATAGGGAGGTCAAGCACGGCATCTTGCGTCTTTCGTATTGATTCGGAACAGGCAATGAGGGCCGGCGAGCCCCCCAAAGGGGCAAATTCGTATGATTGACGCGAGCGAAGCGCAGGAAAGCGTCTTGTTTCGCATCTGTTTCACGTGAAACCGGCAAGTTAAACTGGAGAAAAGCGAAAAGTGGTCAAAATATGGCGAGTTGACGGCGCAATGCGTCGCTGCTATTCTACGGCCATTATGGCGCGCTCGACAGGCAAGACGAAACAGCGCAGCAGCCGGTCATCCTCCAGCACTAGGTCAAGTAGCCGCAATGGGCATAAAGCGCTGAAAGATAAAGAATTACAAGATAAGAGGCACGCCAGCATTTTTCAGGATCCCAACGACCACGCCACGCAGCAGCAACTGAGAGCCTACGAAGAAGGCTTAAAACAATTCCAACAGCAGAAGTTTAGCCGGGCGAAACAAGCGCTCGAGCGCGTTCTGGAGGGTCCCAATAAGGAACTGGCCGATCGCGCGCGCACCCATCTGCGCATTTGCGACCAGCGAGTTTCGCGCGCTCCGGAACCGTCGGCAAAGTCCGCTGAAGATCACTACAACCAAGGCATTGCAATGATGAATTTGGGGCGTTGGGATGAAGCTCGCGTGCATTTGGACCGCGCGCGCAAGTCCGCGCCGAAAGCCGATCACATCGTTTATGCCATGGCGGCGCTCGATTGTTTGACGGGCGAAGCGGAATCGTCGATGCAGAACCTGAAAGTGGCGATCCAGCTTCGCTCGGAGAATCGCTATCGCGCCCGTAACGACGAAGATTTTGCCTTTCTGCAAGAGGATCCGCGATTTACTGAACTACTCTACCCGGAGCGCGAAGGCGCAAGCGGTTAGTTCCCTCGTCCGTGAGTAAGTCCGCACATTCCCGTTCAAAAGGCATCCGCATTGTCGCGCTTGGTGGAGGCACGGGGCTTTCGATGTTGCTGCGTGGATTGAAAGCGCATATTGCGACTCCGAGCCAGAACGGCGAGCGCCGGCCGATTGCGAATATTGCCGCGGTCGTTACTGTCACCGATGACGGAGGCAGCTCCGGCCGCTTGCGTCGCGAATATTCCATTTTGCCGCCGGGAGATATTCGCAACTGCATGGTGGCGCTATCGCCCGATGAAACCCTGCTCGGGCGCCTGTTTCAGTACCGCTTTCCTGCCGCGAGCGGCCGCGGTCGCGGACTATCAGGGCACAGCTTCGGGAATTTATTTTTGACCGCGCTCACGCAGGTGACCGGCGATTTCCCGGAAGCAGTGAGGCTTTCGGGAAAAGTACTGGCGGCACGTGGAAGGATTTTTCCGTCGACCAACGCGAACGTGACTTTAGAGGCGGAACTCGAAGACGGCCGCGTGGTCGCCGGGGAGACGAAAATTTCGCGGTCGACGCGCCGCATCCATCGCGTGCGATTAGTTCCGTCTGGCGCGCGGCCATTGCCCGAGGTTCTGGATGCAATTCGCGAAGCGGACTTGATTCTGCTCGGTCCGGGCTCGCTGTATACGAGCATCATTCCCAGCTTGCTGGTTCGCGGAGTTGTGAATGCCATCGCGCGTTCGCGTGCTGAGTGCGTTTACATTGCGAATCTGATGACGCAGCCCGGCGAAACGGATGGTTATTCGGTTGCCGATCACGTTCGCGCGATTTACGACCACACTCGCGTGGGTCTGTTCGACGGCGTTGTTGTCAACCGCGCGCCCGCGTCCTCGCCAGCGCTGCTGCGACGCTATCGCGGGCAAGGCGCCGAGTCTGTTGATGCGTCGTTCGATGACTTGCGCCGCATGGGGCTGAAATATGTGACGGGAGATTTGCTGCAGCAAGACGGCGTAGTGCGTCACGATCAGAAGCGGCTGGCGCGCCTGCTGCTGCGGCATTTCGCAAAAGGGCGCGGTCGTAACGGATAGTCCTCAAGAATCCGGCAGGTTCCCGAAACGCGCGTCTGTTTTCTAAATACACATCAAGCTCGCCGTCGCTATCTTGCGTGGCGAGGGCGCGGCTACGTATACTGGCCGACGCTGTCCTGGCCGCTCCGCCGCATGGAACCGCCAGTGTTATCATCCAATTCATTCCGTCGAGGAGAGCATCGCCATGGCATTGTCACTGGAACACGAACTGAATCCGTATGAGGCGGCGGAAGCGCGTTTTGAGGAAGCAGCGAAACATCTCGGCCTTCCGCAGGACCTTTACCGCTATTTGCAGTATCCGAATAAGGAAATCACCGTTTACATACCCGTGAAAATGGATAACGGGAAACTGGAAGTTTTCACAGGGTACCGCGTGCAGCACTCGCTGGTTCGCGGGCCCGGTAAGGGCGGAATTCGCTATTCGCCTCAGGTCACGATCGATGAAGTGCGCGCGCTGGCATCCTGGATGACGTGGAAATGCGCGGTGGTGGACATTCCCTTCGGTGGAGCAAAGGGCGGCATCATCTGCGATCCCGAAAAGATGTCGCAGCGCGAACTGGAGGCCATGACGCGTCGCTACACTGCCGAGCTTTCCGATTGGATCGGCCCGGAGCGCGACGTTCCGGCTCCGGACGTGAACACCAACGCGCAAGTAATGGCTTGGGTGATGGACACCTACTCGATGCACATGCGCCACACCGTCACTGCGGTGGTTACTGGGAAACCGCTTGAGTTGGGCGGCTCGCTCGGGCGTCCTGAAGCGACCGGTCGCGGCGTCATGATGGTGTGCGACAAGGCCACTGCGAAGCTCGGCATGAAGAAACAAGACTGCCGCGTGGTCATTCAGGGATTCGGCAACGTGGGCTCAATGGGCGCGAAGCTGATGCATGAGGCGGGATACAGAATCACCGGGCTCGCCGACGTGCATGGCGGTCTTTTCAACGAAAAAGGTTTCGACGTTCCGAAAGTGATTGACTGGGTTTACAGCCAGCATAAGGGTCTGCCTGATTTTCCCGGCGGCGGGCAGAAAATCTCCGCACAGGACATTCTGTTTCAGCCCTGCGACATCCTGATTCCCGCAGCTATCGAGAATCAAATTACCAGCCAAAATGTGGCCCGCGTACAGACGAAAATCCTGTGCGAGGGCGCGAACGGACCCACAACGGCACCGGCCGATGAAGTTCTCGGCAAAAAGGGTGTATTTATTATTCCCGACATTCTGGCGAATGCCGGCGGCGTCACCGTCAGCTATTTCGAATGGGTGCAGGATCGCCAGGGACTTTTCTGGCGCGAGCGCGAAGTGAACGAGCGCCTGCAGGACGTCATGGATCGCAGCTTCGACGATGTGGTGCGCTACGCCGAAAAGCACGGCGTCAACAACCGCATTGCCGCCTACATGCTGGCGATTGACCGCGTCGCGATTGCCTTAAAACACCGGGGAATCTACGCTTAATCCGCAAAAACGTCGTTAAAACTGGACACGCGAGATAGAATAGCCCTCGCCTCGTAGAAGGGATTCCGCTGGGGCGGCGAGGCAACCGAGGGCTCGAACATGCTTTCCGAATCCATCTCGCATGGCGCGTTGAAGAGCGAAGACGAGCACCGCCGCGATATTTGCGCGGTCGGACGCTGGTTCCACGAGCGCAACTTCGTGGCCGCCACGGACGGAAATATTTCTCTTCGCCTCGGTCCCAATCGCGTGCTCACGTCGCCGACAGGCGTTTCCAAAGGCATGATGTCGCCCGAGGAACTCGTCATTACCGACAGTACAGGGAACAAAATCTCCGGTCGTCGCAATCCTTCATCGGAATTGGCGATGCACCTGCTGATTTATCGGCTACGCCCGGACGTGAATGCCGTCTGCCATGCCCACCCCATCACGGCTACTGGATATGCTTCGGCGGGATTGGCGCTAAATAAAGCGCTGCTGAGCGAAGCGGTCATGGGGCTTGGCAGCGTCCCGCTGGCGCAGTACGGCACGCCAGGAACGCCTGAGCTCACCGATTCCATCGAGCCGTATGTGCAGTCGCACGACGCGATTCTGATGGCAAATCATGGCGTAGTGACGTACGGTGCTGATCTGCTGACAGCTTTCTATCGCATGGAGACGGTCGAGCATTTTGCTCGCGTCGCTCTGGTAACGGAGCTTCTGCATAAGCAGGTTTTGCTCTCCCGCGGAGACGTGGAAAAACTTCTCGCCGCGCGCGCGCGTTACGGCCTGGAAACGGCGGCGGGCGCCAGCGCAACCTGCCCGGTGACGGCAGACTCCGCTGAACCCGATCGCGTCACGCTCAACCGGCGCGACCTCGAAGCCCTCGTCGAAGAAGCGGTCCGAAACGATCGCGCGCGGCGCTAGCGCTGCGCAGGCCTGTCTAGTCCCTCTTAACTTGTTGGCTTGATTTGTTGACGGAGAAAATAAATGCTTGGCGCGCAGAAGTTTCTGGACGCGGTGAAGGCCGGAGATGCTCCTCGCGTCAAACAGATGCTGGTGATCGATCCCAGATTGGCGAACGCGCGCGCCGAATCGGGTGCGTCCGCGGTGATGACGGCGATTTATCACGGCAAGATGGATGTTTGCGACCAACTGCTTGAGCACGGCGCGCAGTTGGAGATTCATGAAGCGGCCGCATCGGGAAAAGCTGAGAAAGTTGCCGCCCTGGCCGTGCAGAATCCAGCCGCAATCAATTCATATTCCGCCGATGGGTTCACGCCCCTCGCTTTGGCGGCGTTTTTTGGACAGCGGGACGCGGCGCAGTGGCTGCTCGCGAATGGCGCGGACGTAAATGCCGTCGCAAAAAATCCGACGAGTTACACGCCCCTCACGGGCGCCGTGGCGCGC
>DASRQP010000338.1:0-3940 GCA_035696585.1 Candidatus Acidiferrales bacterium
CGCATCGCACAGTTGCTCGTGGCAAAGAAAATCACAAAGACGATTGTCGTGCCGCGGAAGCTCGTGAATATCGTCGTGCAGTAGCCGTTTTGCGCGGGAGATTCCGCGAACCAGGGAGCGTTCGAATGGCAAATTCCGCGGCAGCTCCGGAACAGCAGCCGCCATCGGCGACAAGCGAGGCGAAAAGCGAGGGCGTTGGATTGAGCACGCGCGGCGGGATTGTCGTCCTGGATTTCGGCGGTCAGTATACGCAACTGATCGCGCGGAGGATTCGCGAGCAGGAAATCTTCTCCGCGATTTTGCCCTGCAATGCCCCTCTCGACGAAATCAAGCGCCTGCAACCGAGCGGCATCGTCCTCTCCGGCGGTCCCAGTTCCGTATACGACGTCGACGCGCCTGCGTGCGACGCGAAAGTTCTGGGCCTCGGCGTTCCTGTGCTCGGAATCTGCTACGGCATGCAATGGATGGCGCGAACGCTCGGCGGAAACGTCGTCAAAGCGGACCGCCGGGAATACGGACCCGCGACTCTTGACCGCGAAAAAGATTCCGCGCTCTTTCGCGGTCTTCCCCAACATTTGAAAGTGTGGAACAGCCACGGCGACCATGTGGCTGGCCTCCCTGACGGATTCGAAACCACCGGACGCACCGACAACGCCGTGGCCGCCATCGAAGACCGGTCGCGGCATCTTTACGGCGTCGAATTCCATCCCGAAGTGCTGCATACCGAGCGCGGCACGGAAATTCTGCGAAATTTCGTTTTCGAAGTATGCGGCGCGAAAAAGAATTGGGATCGCGCGTCGTTTATTTCGGAAACCGTCGAAGCCATTCGCAAACGCGTCGGCAACGCGCATGCGTTGTGCGCGCTCAGCGGAGGTGTTGACTCCGCCGTCGCGGCCGCCCTTGTGCACCGCGCGATTGGCGACCGCCTGATAAACGTTTTCGTCGACACAGGTTTGCTGCGCCAAAACGAATTCGCCGAAACGCTGGAATTGCTGCGCGACAGGCTTGGCCTGAACGTCACAGGCGTGAACGCGTCGGAGAGATTCCTCGCGCGCCTGAAAGGTGTGACGGATCCCGAAGACAAACGCAAACGCATTGGCGCGGAATTCATAGCCGTGTTTGCGGAAGAATCGCGCCGCTTGGCTGCCGAGACCGGCGGAACGGCCATGCGTTTTCTGGTTCAAGGAACTTTGTATCCCGATGTAATCGAATCGGTATCGGTAAAAGGTCCGTCGGCGACCATCAAGACGCATCACAACGTTGGCGGATTGCCGAAGGATTTGCCGTTCGAATTAATCGAGCCGTTGCGCGACCTCTTCAAAGACGAAGTTCGCCTGATCGGCAGGGAACTCGGCTTGCCGGAAGAGATACTCTCGAAGCATCCGTTTCCCGGACCTGGGTTGGCCGTGCGGTTGCTTGGCGAAATCACGCCGGAGAAGCTTGAAATTCTCCGTGGCGCTGACGCTATTGTTGTCGAGGAGATTCGTCGCGGAGGTATTTACGACAAGGTTTGGCAGGCGTTTGCGGTTTTGCTTCCCGTGCGTAGCGTGGGCGTGATGGGGGACTTCCGGACTTACGGTTACACGATTGCCGTGCGCGTGGTGTCGTCAGAAGACGCTATGACGGCGGACTGGGTGCGCCTGCCGTGGGAAATCCTCGAGAGAATTTCAGTCCGAGTGGTAAACGAGGTTCGCGGAGTCACACGGGTAGTCTACGACGTCAGCTCAAAGCCACCCAGCACGATCGAGTGGGAGTGAATTACGCGAAACAGAGCGAATCGCTACAACCACTCTACCGATGATGGGCCATTTTCTGGGCCATGTAGAGCAAGAGGCGGCGGTCAGCTTCGTCGACGCGTCCCAAAACCCGGCGGAAGCGCCCAAGGAACCGGGCTTCTTTTCCGGCGCTGCCCCACGCAATGTCATCTGAAGACTTGCGCTTGGGCAAATTAGGCAGCACAGGTGGCTCTTCGCCGTCGTAGAATAGCTGGTAGAGCGGGATTTCCATGGCTCTTGCCAGTTTCTCGAGCGTTTCGATGGCTGGAACGGTATGGCCGTTCTCAACCCGCGAAATATAACAGCGAAGAAGTCCCGTGCGCTTTTCGATATCGCCTTGGGATAGTTTCTTGGTTTCGCGTAACAGCCTTAAACGGTCTCCGATTATCATGCGGTGGATTGTCACACGGATGATTCACCTGTGCAAGGGATAAGTTATACACGGCGGCTTAGAGAAATCGGCTCAAGGTATTTGTAACCGCAAGCGAATGGACAACGTCCCAAAATACGTGGCAGCAAGCGCAACCGCAGTTGCGATGACCGCCCGGCCGCGGACCGCCAAGCCGGACGACCGCGATTTGGTGCGCGCAGCACAAAAGGGCGAAGTTGTCGCCTTTGAAGAGCTTGTGCGCAGGCACCAGCAGCGGGTCATGGCCGTCGTCGGCGGTGTACTGAGGCGCCGTGAGGACATTGAAGACGTGGCGCAGCAGGTGTTTCTGAAGGCCTACGTCTCCATCGGCCGCTTTGACATGCGCTCGGCCTTTTCGACTTGGCTCTACAAGATTGCAGTAAACGAGTGCTGGGATTATTTGCGGAAGAAGAAAGTGCGGCCGCTCAGTTACGAGGCCGATCTCAGCGAAGAGCAAGTGCGGCACGTAGAGCAATTCGTCAGCACAGACAGTCACGGTGGCGGCAATCCAAGTGACCGCGCCGAGTTGCGCGAAATAGTGGAGCGGCTGCTCGGCGAACTCTCCGAGGAAGACCGCGTGATGCTCGTACTAAAAGAAGCGCAGGGATTCGCCGTGGAAGAGATTGGCAGGATGTTGAATCTGAACGTGAACACGGTAAAAGTCAGGCTTTTTCGGGCGCGACGCAAGCTGGCAAAGACCTACCGTCGGCGAGTCGGCGCGCACAGTTAGGGAAGCGGAGTGGGTCAGTTTGAATTTTCTTGATCGTGACATAAGGAGTCAAAATTCAAACTGACTCACTACCGTAAAGCGGCAAAAAGTGTAGTTCGGAGGGACCTGAATATGTCCGAACAGAACGAACAGAAGGAACAGAAAAATGAGCAGCCGAAGATGACAGGTTGTGAAAAGTTCGAAGCCGTGCTCGAGGATTACGCGAGCGGCGATTTGCCTAGCCGCGACGCGCAGCCATTGACCGCTCACCTTGAGGCGTGCGGCGAATGTCGCGAGGCGCTCGAAGACGCGCGCCTGTCGGGGCGCTTGGTGACGGTTTTTAGCGAGGTGGTCGACCCGGGTCCAGGGTTCACGCGGCGCGTCATGGCGCAGATCGATGCCGCCGAGCGCTGGGTGCGCGAGCAAAAGAGTTTCTGGCGGCCCATCGAGGCGTGGTCCTGGCGGCTGGCCCTCTCTGCATCATTGGCGCTCGCGCTACTGTTTACGTACGGGTTGAGGAGCAACGCTCCTGCTGCAGTGCCGGAAGTACCGGCCACCTTGGCGCCCCAAACCGACGATGCTTACACCGTGCCGGTCTCGGCTTCTCCGTCAAGCAGTGACGAAGTGCTGATGGCTATCGCAGAAAGGCATCATGAGCGACAGTAACGGTTCCTGGAAAGCCGTCGGGCTAGTCATTGTTGTATTTGTCCTGGGCATTGCGCTGGGCGGAGTCGGAACGCATCTTTGGGATGCTCACGCTCGTCCGAGCCGTCATCCGGGTATCGTACAGCAGTTGAAGGATGACCTGCAGCTTTCGCCGGATCAGGCCAAACAGGTTGATGCGATCATTAACGACGACTGGGCAAAATTCCGCAATTTAGACGCTCAGCGACATGCAGAATGGGAACCCAAGTACGACCAAGTGCGCCAGCAAGGTCGCAACAGCATTCGCGCGATTTTGACGCCGGAGCAACGGCCGAAGTTCGAGGCTTTCCTGAAACATTTGGATGAAGAGCGGCAAAAACAACAACAAGGGCAGGGACGCTA
>DASRQP010000339.1:0-12045 GCA_035696585.1 Candidatus Acidiferrales bacterium
CCAACAAACGAACAAATTCTTTCGCGCCTCGTCGAAACTTATGGCGTGAGTGGTCACGAAGCCCTTGTGCGTGAAGCTGTAAAACAGCTCCTCCCGAAATGGGCGAAAACCGAAACCGACGACGCTGGCAATTTAATTCTCCATGTGGCCAGCGCGCCGGCCAGCGCTCAAATGCCGAAAATCATAGTCGTCGCTCACACGGACGAAATCGGCTACATCGTTGAGGAAGTGATGCCCAATGGCACCCTCGCCGTCAGCGGCGGGGGCGGAATTTCCGATTTCTTTTTGGGACACGCGGCGCTCGTACATACGAAAAGCGGCGCATCCGTGCCGGGAATCATGGAACTTCCCGCTGGCTGGGACGAACCCGGATTCAAATGGCCGGCCGGGCGCGCGCTGTTGGCGCATGTCGACGTGGGCGCGCGTTCTCCAGAAGAAGTGGCAAAGCTGGGCATTGCCGTCGGGGATTTCATCACCATTCCTAAGAAATATCGTACGCTCGCCGGGACGCGCGCGAACGCCCGCAGTTTCGACGACCGCATGGGTGACACAGCATTGATTTCCGCCGTCTGGGCGCTGGGACCGAATTTGAAGGATCGCGACGTGACGTTCGTGTGGTCAACGGGTGAAGAACTGGGGCTTGTCGGAGCGGGAAAACTCGCGGCGCGCCTTGCGACAGAAGACAAAGAGCCGGATTACGTTTTTGCCGTCGATACTTTCGTCAGCTCGGATTCGCCGCTTGAGTCGAAACGATTCGGCGACGCGAAGCTCGGCGAAGGATTCGTCGTACGCGCCATCGATAATTCAAACGTCGTACCGCGCAAGCTCGAAGAAAAAATCGTCGCTCTCGCGCGCGCAAATCACATTCCCGTCCAATATGGAATCACGGGCGGAGGAAATGATGGCTCGGCGTTTTTGCGATACGGCTCGACCGACATTGCACTCGGCTGGCCGCTGCGTTATTCACACTCACCCGGTGAAGTGATTGACCTGCGCGATCTGGATGCTCTGGCGCACATCGTCGGCGCCGTCGCACGAAGCTGGTAGAAATTCGAGACGGATTTCTTTATCGTGCATCTTCGCGCCGGATTAAGGGCTCTTGCCACGGGTGAAGCGTTCACGCGGAAAGGAGGAATCCATGATCAATGGCGTTCATGCGTTGATATATGCGAAGGATGCGGGGAAGGTCCGCGCATTTTTTCACGACATTCTCGGCTTCTCGTCCGTCGATGCGGGAGGCGGATGGCTCATTTTCGCGCTGCCTCCCGCGGAATTGGGAATACATCCCGCCGAGGGCGCGGAGCACGACAAGTTTTATCTAATGTGCGACGACATTGCGGCTACGGTGAAGGAACTGAAGAGCAAGGGAGTTGAAGTCACGCGCCCGGTTGAAGACCTCCAGTGGGGACTCGTTACCGCAATCAAAATTCCGGGCGGTGCCGAACTCGGGGTTTACCAGCCAAAGCATCCGACAGCACTAGGGCTGAAGCGCTGAAAGCGTACGAACATAGAAATCACTTAGCGCACCGAAATCCTAACCGGAAACTTCAAAGGACTTACTTCTTGCGGCCTGCCGCCACCAGCACTGGCGCTGTCTTGCCGCGTGTGGGCTTTTTCGTCCGGCGCTCTTCTTCGATCAGTGCGGAGATGCGTTCGCAGGAAATCCCGCGAGCCTGGAACCAGTCCCTCACATGCGACTGCGCGTGGCACACGGCTGTGCGAATGAAATCGTTGGTGGCGACCACCCATTCACTGGTGCCGTCGCTGCGCTGGCCGCCCTCTTGCAAAGTCCAGCGATGCTCAATAGCGCCGCTGGGGCCCACGCGATATTCGTGGACACGGTCATAGGTGAGGCCTGGGATACGGAGCACGTTTATAGCCATGCGCACATTATAGCCGAAAAACGTCCAAAAGTATAGGCGCAACTGTCCTCCTAAATACTTCATAATCAACAACAAACAGGCTAGACCCTCCTCGGCTTATGGTCAAAAGCGCTCACAATGGTGGCCCGGCTCACGTTTTGAGGTTCCGCTTCTCTCCCGTACTGGAACGCCAGTCTTGCGGAACTGCGCCCTCACAGCCTGTTTCCGACAGAGGCGCTATCGCGTTTCACAAACCGCGCAGGGCGCTTTGCCGCGTTTGCTATAATGCCGCCCCATGCCCGAACCCAAATTTAAGCCGCCGCGCTACTTTGTCATCGAAGGACCCATCCGCGTTGGCAAATCCACGCTGGCGAAAATACTCGCGGAGCGTTTGCATGCCCGGCGCGTTTTCGATTGCGAGGACAATCCATTCCTCGGCCAATTTTACGACGAGCAGCCCGGAGCCGCGTTCCGCGCACAGATGTACTTCCTGATGGAGCGGCACCAACGGCTCATGGAAATTGATCGCGAACAGAAGCCGGGTCCCGTCGTCAGCGATTTTCTTTTCGAGAAAGACAAGATTTTCGCGTACATCAACTTGGAAAATGAAGAACTGAAGATTTATGAAAGGTATTACGAAATGCTTGCCGCGTCCGTCGCCACACCGGACCTGGTGATTTACTTGCAGGCCAAGCCCGAAGTTTTGCGGCAGCGCATTTCGAAAAAAGCCGCTCGCAACGAATCGAATATCTCGCCGGAATATCTGGAGACGGTCGCCCAGGCGTACGAGCACTTTTTCTTCCGCTATTCCGCGTCGAATTTGCTCGTCGTCGATACTTCGGACATCGATTTCGTCGAGCGCAATCAGGACTTGCAGGAGCTGCTACGCCGTCTCCGCCAGCCGGTAAAAGGCACCCAGTATTTCTTGCCTCTCGGCCCCGAATAAGTATTGCCCCGCCCTACTGCTGAAGGTCCGCGGCCATGGAATGGATGGCGGTCGCAAAATCGATCTTGCCATCGAGGTACTTCTGCCAGTCGGCTTCAAGCACGCTGCGATATCTTGGGTAATCGCCGCGATTGTAGAGACCATACTTGTAGGCATAAGGAATGAAATTCTGCTCATCCGCCGGCGGTAGCGCGCGGCGAACTTCAACACCTGCCGTGTAGAACAGCACCGCATGCCACAAATCTCCACAATTTTTCTTCTCCGTCTCGCATTCAGCGAACAGGGCATTGGTCACGGTGTCTGCAAAGCTGTGCGACGCTTCATGAAAAAGAGTTTCGAAACCGCTGAGATCCTGCAATTGTGTCCCGCTGCTCGAAAAAGTAGTGTGCGGCGGGTCATCTGTTGTGTAAGCGTGCCCGATCTCGGGAACGTAGTAGGAAACGTCGACGCGAAGGGGTGCCTTAGGCCACTGCTGGTGCAAATCCCTTTGTATTGCTCCAGCAATTTGCGGCCCCAACTCTTTCACGCGAAGTGACTGCGATGCAATCCATTGCTCATTCGCCGCGTTCTGAGCAGGCCACCAATACTTGCGGTAAACAGGTGCAGCCATTTTTAGAATTACTTCCATACCGGGTGGCAGGGCGACCGGATTCAAGTTGACTGGGTTGTCAGGGAGCACTGCCAATTGATCATTGATTCGCACTAAGTCGCCATCAAACAGTTGTCTGAGCCCTACGATGCGCTCGGTGTAGAAATCTAGAGCCGTATTCCAATCCTCATTTTCCATCTCGGTCATTCGTGCAGCGGAGAGCGGAACGTTGCTCTGTAAACGCCGGTCCGGCTTGCCCGCACGCAACAATGCCTCGTGGAAAAGGACCTGATGGAGATTCACCCAGAAATTGCTGTGAAACTCGAATAGCGGAGCCGTTCGCGGCGTTTGTTGCGTCGCTACAGAGTTTTCTCGATGGGCAACTGCTGATACGGAGATTGCAACCACAGCAAGAGCGGCCCACAAAATCCGACTCTGCCGGGAATCCATGGGTTATTTCAATTCTTCGAGGTTTGCCGTGATGTCGCGGTGATACAAATCCAGTTCCGCGAGAGGTTTTTCCTGCAGTCCGGGGATTTTCGCCTTCAGATGGTCTTCGTAAGTCGCCGTGTCGAGCTTGTAATAGACTCCCAGCGGAATCCGCCCGCCGGGCTCCTGCGTTTTCAGCAGCGCCTGCGCTTTTTTCTGCGCAATCTCCACTGGATCGTCCGCGTTGTGCACGATGGGATCGTATCCCGTCTGATCCAGCCGATACAGCCGCGGTTGCCCTTCCACTTGTCCCGCGTAAAATCCCTTCGTGTGCAGGTCGTTGTAGGTCGGGCACGTTTGCAGCACATCCACCAGCGCGCTGCCGCGATGCTGAATCGCCTGCGCGATAATCTCCGACAAATACTTCGTGTCCAGCGCGTATCCTCGCGCCACAAACGTATATCCGCAAGCCAGAGCCAGCAGCACTGGATTAATCGCGTCCATGATTGACGGCTCGGACATCGACTTCGTCTTTTGCCCTTTGGCAATCGTCGGCGATGCTTGCCCCTTCGTCAGGGCATACACGTCGTTGTTCATCACCACATACGTGATATTCAAATTCCGGCGCCCGCCCGCGACAAAATGTCCGGCGCCAATTCCATAAGCATCGCCATCGCCGCCCACGCCAATCACGGTCAAATCGTGATTCGCTAGTTTCATGGCGGTCACCGAGGGCATCACGCGCCCGTGCAACGTGTGAAACGAATATGCCTGCATGTAATGCGCAGTCTTGCCGGCGCAACCGATTCCGCTGATTATCGCAGCCCGATGCGGAGGCACCTGCAGCTTCGCCAGCGCCATTTGCACGGCCGCGACCACGCCGAAATCTCCGCAGCCCGGGCACCAGTCATTATGAATGTCCGACTTAAAATCCTGCGCCTGCAGCGTCTTCAGATCCGTTGTCGTTGTGCTCATCTTCGAATTTTCTCCAACCTTGCTACTTAACCGGGTTCTGTCTTTCCGGGTGCCCCATCCTGAGCGCCCGTGAACTTTGGGCGCGAAGGGTGGGGGTTTTCTTCAATTCAGGCTTTCACCGGTTATATCCCGGCGGCAGCGGCACCATCGGTGCCAGCATTTTCGGATGCGTTTCTCGCAGCTCCAGCATCTCGTCGAATTCCAGATTGCCGTCGCCCGGCACAACCACCTTCCCTTGCGAAATCACCAGCCGTTCCGCTGCTCCCGCTTTCGCGGCCTCCAAAGCCACGATGATCTCTTCCTCCGAAAACGGCCGGCCATCGTACTTCACCACTTGATGCTGCACGCAAATTCCCGTCTCCGCGCGAATCACTTGCGCCAATTGTCCCGAATAATTCCCATCAAGACAAACCACGCGCTCCGCTCGCCCCAGAATCTCCTTAACCGCCTCGACCGGGAAGGGCCGCATCATGCGAATGTGCAGCGCCGCATAGGTAGTGTGATGCGGGTCGAACCGCTGCAGCGCATCATGCATCGCTCCCTTTGTCGACCCCCAACAGACCGCAAGCACGGGAATCTTCTTAGGCGCTACCGGCCCAAAAAATCTGTATTTCTTCCCATCCGGAATTTCCCGCGCTGCCATCCCAACTTTGCCCATGCGCTTTTCCATCATGGCCAGCCGGTTGCCAATGCCTTCCGTGATGTGTCCGCGCGGGTCGTGCTCGTCAGACGTCGACCAGAAAATCCCGCCCGCCTGTCCAGGCACCGACCGCGGGCTCAGCCCATCCTTCGTGAACGCGTACCGCTGGTAATCACCATTCGTGTTCGCCGGTTTCACCAGCCCGCGATCGATCTTCAAATGCGAAGTCTTGAACGGTGGCAGCGTTTGATAGCAGCTCGCCATGTGCTTGTCCACTAGGACAATCACGGGCATTTGATAACGGTCCGCATAATTGAACGCGTCAAACGTATCGTAAAAGCATTCCTCGATATCGCCCGGCGCCATCACGATACGCGGAATGTCGCCCTGCCCTGCATTCAATGCAAACAGCAAGTCGCCCTGCTCCTGCCGCGTCGGCAATCCCGTTGAGGGCCCGCCGCGTTGATACAGCAGCACCACTGGCCCCGGAGCTTCCGTAATCGCCGCAAATCCAAGTCCCTCCGGCATCAGCGCGAATCCTGGCCCCGACGTTGAAGTCGAAGTACGCACGCCGCCATGGGCTCCCATCACCGCCGCGTCAATCGCGGAAACTTCGTCCTCCGTTTGCAGTACCACCAAATTGTGCCCGCTCTGGTAGCCCTCCAAATACACGCTCTCATCCGTCGCCGGGCTAATCGGGTAATAAGTCTGCAGGCCGCAGCCCGCCTGAATCTTCGCCATACCCACGGCTTGCGTGCCTTTCACCATGATTTGTTCGCGTTTCGCAGGCGCAGGCGGCAGCGCGAATTTCAATTCCTTCGAAAATCTCTCGCGCGCATATTCGTACGCGTATTTCGCCGCATTCACGTTCAGTTCGGCGACTTTTCCGGCCTTGCCACCAAAGCTGTCGCTAATCGCCTCCGCCACCGGCTCAAAATCGAATCCCAGTGCGCCCACCGACGCGCCCAGCGCCAGCGTATTGGTCATGATGCGGTACGCGCGCGCCTGCCCCGGTTTCCCCGCCTCGGTCAAGGCGCGATCGAGCAACTCCGCGTACGGCATCTCCCAGAGATAGATGTCGCGGCGCTCAATCAGCTCGGCGGTTTTCTTCTGCTCCACGTCGTAAAGAATGGCCCCGCCCGCCGCGACTTCGTGTACGTGCCCGCGATGCGCCGGATATTCGTGATAGAGGTCGCCGATCAGCGTCTCTTCATCCAGCGAGCAGAGCAAATGCACAGGATCCACGTGCGACGCCACGGGCTCATCCGAGATTCGCAACCGGTAGGCGCTGTGCTTGCCCTTAATGTTCGAGTGGTATTCGATCTGCCCGAAGACGTAATATCCCGACCGGCAAAGAGCCTTCGCAAAAATTTCTGCGCTGACGTTCAGGCCGCTTCCTTGCGACCCGCCGATCATGAATGAGAAATATCCTGACATAAGCCTTCCCTTGAGAACGTTGGAAGTTCAAGCCTAACACAGCACTGATTGGTCGCAAAATAGCCGGGGTTGCCTCGGCGGATCGAGACCAACAGCTTCTGCCCGCCTCACAGCTCCTTCAGGCCACTAATCATTTTCGCGATCACGTCCTGTGCGTCGCCAAACACCATATGCGTGTTAGCACCAAAGAATAATTCGTTCTGGATTCCGGAAAATCCCGCGCCCGTTCCTCGTTTAATGACCAACACCTGTTTGGCCTGGTCGGCATTCAAGATGGGCATGCCGTAGATCGGGCTGCTTTTGTCGCTCCGAGCCGCAGGGTTGACCACGTCGTTCGCTCCGATCACTAACGAGATATCCGCATTCGCAAAGTCGCTGTTAATCTCCTCGAGATCGTAAATCAAATCGTACGGAACTCCCGCCTCGGCCAGCAGCACGCTCATGTGCCCCGGCATGCGGCCCGCCACAGGATGCACGGCGAATCGGACTTTCACGCCTCTCTTCTGCAGCATCTGCACCAGCTCCCACAATTTGTGCTGGGCCTGCGCCACCGCCAAACCGTAACCCGGCACCACGATAATGTCTTCGGAATACGCCATGGTGGCAGCGGCATCGCGTGCGTCCATCGAATTCATCACTCGCGCTGGTCCGCCGGTGGCCGCGACGGCTGCAACGTCTCCGAATCCGCTGAACCACACGTTCATGAATGAGCGATTCATGGCCTTGGCCATCAGGATGGTGAGAAGAGTTCCCGCCGCGCCCACGATCGTGCCCGCAATAATCATGGCCGGATTTTGCACCACGAACCCCTCGAAACCGACCGCAAGGCCGATGCACGCGTTATACGTGGAGATGACCACAGGCATATCCGCGCCACCGATGGGAAGCGTAACGATTATGCCGAGGATCAGAGACGTCACTAGGAAGACGCCGACGAGCGAAGAAATGGACAATCCAAACGCTGGGACCCAGGAAGGAAAGATATTAGCAATCGTCAGCAGTAACACTATCAGGGAGAGGATTCCGTTAATGACGTGACGCCCAGAAATCCGCGGACTCCCCATCCAGCCCTGCAGCTTGAGAAACGCGACGATGCTGCCGCCGAAAGCCACTGTGCCGATCAGCGCGCCCGTTACGGCAATCACCGGGAATGCAAGCGACCCGAGGTACGCACGGCCGCTATATATTTCCACCGCGGCAATCGCCGCCGCGGCGCCTCCGCCAAGGCCGTTGTATATGGCCACCATCTGCGGCATTTCCGTCAACGGAACGCGCCGACCCGACCACCACGCCGGAATAGCTCCTGCGGCGAGGGCTATCAATATAAGAACAAGGCGATGCCAGGAACCGCGCTCCGTAAAGTTCCAAACTCCCGGCAGATACGCCAAGGTGACTACGGTTGCCAATAGCATGCCCACGCCGGCCCAAACAATGCCGTTGCGCGCCGTGCGCGGAGAACCCATGCGCTTGAGGCCCAGAACGAGCAAAAGAGTCGCAATGAAGTAGCTGGCTTGGAGAGGGAAACTGGTCAGCGAGTGCCCCACTATTTCTTCTCCTTACCGTGGAACATCTCGAGCATCCGTTCAGTCGACACGTAGCCGCCGACCACGTTCGAGGTGGCCATGACCACGCCGACGAAGCCGACTGAGACTTGCAAACTTCCTTGAGCTTCCGCCAGCACCATCATCGCTCCCACCAGAACAATTCCGTGGACGAAGTTCGAACCGGACATCAGCGGCGTATGAAGAATCACGGGCACGCGAGCCACAATCTCGTATCCCGCGATGGCCGCCATCAGGAAAATGTAGAGCGCCACGAACCCGGTCATCATTTCATTGCTCCTTGAAGAAATTCGCGGGTGGCTTCGTGTTTGATTTCACCCGCGAACGTCAGAGCGGTCTTGGCGATCACTTCGTCGCTCCAATCCAAAGAAATCTTTCCATCTTTGAGAAAGAGACTGAGAAGGCTGTAGAGATTATTGGCGTACATCTGGCTGGCATCTTCGGCCAGCATACTTGCCACCTGAAGTATTCCAAGAATTGTCACGCCACCGTGGCGAACTTCCTGGCCGGGTTGCGTGAGTTCGCAGTTACCACCTCCATCGGCAGCAAGGTCCACGACTATCGAGCCGGATTTCATCGCTTCCACCATGGACCGCAGAATAATTTTCGGAGCAGGACGTCCGGGAACATTGGCGGCGCAGATGATGACGTCAGACTGGCGCACATGTTGGAGTAGCGCGTCCTGTTGTGCACGCCGCTCTTCTTCGGTCAATTCTCGGGCGTAGCCTCCGTCGCCTTCCGCGCGGATGTTGGCAGCCACAAATTTTGCTCCGAGGGATTCCACTTCCTCGCGGCTTGACGCTCGCACGTCGTAGCCCGCCACTTGCGCTCCGAGCCGCCGCGCCGTGGCAATCGCTTGGAGGCCGGCTACCCCGGCTCCGATCACCAATACCTTTGCGGGCCGAATCGTGCCCGCCGCTGTGGTCAGCATTGGGAAAAATCGTCCGAGGCGGTTCGCGGCAATCAGCGCGGCCTTGTAGCCCGCCACCATCGCCTGCGACGACAGCACGTCCAGGCTTTGCGCGCGCGAGATCCGCGGCACCAATTCCATCGCAAAAGTGGTGATATTGCGGTCGCACAGCAACCTCGCCTCTTCCGGATGTTGATGCGCATAAACGAGACACGCGAGAATCGCGCCTTCACGCATTAGGCGAATCTGCGCGGGCCCGGGCACCTGCAGACTGAGGACAATATCGGCTTGACTGAATAGTTGCGCGGGATCCTCCACCACGGTCGCAACGCGCGAGTAATCCGAATCTGGAATCCCGCTTTCGGTCCCGGCTCCCGATTCCACCAGCAACGTAGCTCCCAATTTCACCAGGCGCTCCCCGACTTTTGGCGTCATGGCCACGCGCTTTTCTCCAGCTCGGGTTTCCTTGGGAACAGCAACTTGAACGCCCATCAAGACAGCTCCTCTAACAACACGTGTTTTACGCCCGACAAATGCCCCACAATATGGATGAACATTTCTCCGAGTCTCGAATATTTCAGGCGCAGGGTCTTCCGATGCAAGCCGAAGAAGTCCAAAAGATAATTGCCGGCTTTTGCCCAGTTGGCGTGGGTTGATTCGGTGCTGAACAGACGCCCTTTGAAGATGTTGGACAGGATCACAGGATTCCGACGATCTGAATTATTCCGTTATTTGACCGCTACGGCTGTTCGCGTTCCGAGTCAGTTAGATTCCGCACACAAGTCAAGTTCACTACGATTCGCTCAGGAAAAATCCTCACTTCGATAACCCACAAGCCTAGCACACCACGGAAATTACAAAAACGGGAAAACTCCAGATGTGATTGTTCGCTGTGGAATCGTATTCTCGCGGTTCCTTACGCGCGCGCTGGAAATACCCGCTCCAACTCCTGAACTTTTCGCCCCCCACAAGCGTACCCTTAATTGTAGGAGTCAATTGCAGAGTCTCTAAGGGTGACCTATGAATTCGTTTCCGAGCCAGCTTAAGCAAGTTTTCCGCCGGCTGCGTCGTGCGCCGATGTTCACATTCATCACGCTTTTCACGCTCGCCGCAGGCATCGGAGCGAACATTGCCGTGTTCAGCGTTCTCGAAGGCATCCTGCTCAAGCCTCTTGCGTATCCCCATCCCGAGCAACTTGTCGGCGTCTGGCACAACGCCCCGGGTCTCAATATCGCCGAACTGAATATGTCCCCTTCAAACTATTTCGTCTATCGCGACCAAAGTCGCACCTTTCAGGATATCGGCATCTACCAGAACGACTCCGTAAGCGTCACCGGTGTAGCACAGCCGGAGCAGGTTCGCGCCTTGGACGTCACTGACGGTACTCTGCCACTTCTAGGCGTCTCGCCAGTGCTGGGACGCCTATTCACGCGCCAGGACGACTCTCCGAGCGCAACCAAGACCGTGCTCGTGACCTATGGCTATTGGCAGAGCAAGTTCGGCGCTGCGCCATCCACCATCGGCCGAACGATTTTGGTGGACGGCACGCCGCGACAGATCATCGGCGTCTTGCCTCAGAAATTTCAGTTTCTGGATCAGCCAGACGTCGCGTTGATTCTGCCCATGCAGCTCGACCGCGGCAAAACCTTTCTCGGCCAGTTCAGCTACGAAGGTCTGGCCCGGCTCAAGCCCGGAACTACGCTCGCGGAAGCGAATGCTGATGTGGCGCGCATGCTGCCCATTGTTATGGGGAGTTTTCCGCCACCCCCGGGCTTCAGTCTTGAACTCTTCAAGAAAGCCCGCATTGGACCCAACGTGCGGCCTCTGAAACAGGACGTAGTCGGAGACGTCGGAGAACTCCTGTGGGTTCTAATGGGCGGCATCGGCATGGTTCTGTTGATTGCCTGCGCGAACGTTGCGAATTTGCTTCTTGTTCGTACCGAAGGACGCCAGCAAGAGCTCGCCATTCGCGCAGCGCTCGGTGCCAGTCAAACTCGCATTGCCGGAGAGCTGCTGTTCGAAAGTCTGGTCATCGGACTGATGGGCAGCGTCCTCGGGCTTGGACTCGCTTATGCCGCATTGCGCCTGCTCGTTGTGATGGCGCCCACGGGCCTCCCTCGCCTCGGTGAAATCGGCATCGATGGTCCCGTGCTGTTGTTCACAATGGTCATCGCGATGTTCACCAGTTTGCTGTTCGGTCTTGTTCCTGTTTTCAAATACGCTCGCGCCCACGCGGCCACGGGTCTCCGCGAAGGTGGACGCACCCTGAGTCAGGGCCGCGAGCGGCATCGCGCACGAAATATCCTGGTCACTGTGCAGGTGGCGCTCGCCTTCGTCCTGCTGATCTGCTCAGGCCTCATGATTCGCACCTTCCGTGCCCTGTCTCAAGTCGACCCTGGATTTGTTCGCCCAGCCCAGGTCCAGACGTTCCGCCTTGACATCCCGGATTCCCAAGCCTCTTCCCCCGAGCAAGTGCTTCGCATGGAGCAGCAAATCTCCCAACGGCTCGCTGCGATTCCGGGCGTTTCCTCAGCGGGCTTTTCGAATACGGTCCCAATGGACGGGAATAATTGGCGCGATCCCGTCTTCGCTCAGGATCGGATGTACAACGCAGGGGAGCTTCCTCCGCTCCGCAGGTTCGAATTCATGTCCCCAGAGTTTTTACGAACTGTGGGCATTCCTCTGATTGCAGGCC
>DASRQP010000340.1:0-3202 GCA_035696585.1 Candidatus Acidiferrales bacterium
CACTCGCGACCTTTGCACCGCGGGAGCACGGGGCATTCTCTCGTTCCACGATTTTGCAAAGACGCCGAAGAAATCGGAATTAGGCCGATTATCACGCAAGCTCGAGCGGACTGTGCAAGTGGCTGGTTTCGAAGCGGTGAAAGTTGCAACGCGATGCGATTCGATTAGTGAGAGTTTACGGGTTCTGACGCTTGCGCACGGCAAGCGAAATGTGATTGCCGTGCCAATGGGCGAAATCGCAACACCAGTGCGCATTCTGGCGTTGCGCGAAGGCAGCGCGCTTGCTTACGCGCCGGTGGAATTGGCCACGGCGCCGGGCCAAGTGCCACTTGCCGAAATGACAAAACTGTATCGAGCGGACAAGCTCGACCGTCAGACACGCGTATATGGAGTGATCGGCGATCCCGTTGGGCACTCGCTTTCGCCGGTTCTGCATAACAAGGGATTTGCCGCGCGACGGGTGAACGCGGTTTATCTTCCGTTTCTTGTGCGCGAACTGGACGATTTTGTGGCGGCGATTGAACCGCTGGGTCTTCAGGGCTTCAGCATTACGCTTCCGCACAAACAGGACATCCTGCGACATCTGGACGATTGTGATCCATTGGCGGCGGAGATTGGTGCAGTAAATACGGTGGTGGTGCGTGGGCGGGGAAAACTCTTCGGCTACAATACAGACTACGTAGGGGTGCTGCGGGCGCTGGAGCGGCGAATGCCGATTGCAGGAAGCCGTGTGCTAATTGTCGGGGCGGGCGGGGCGGCGCGAGCGGTGGCCTTTGCGCTGGCGCGTGGCGGCGCAGCGGTTGCGATCTGCGCGCGACGAATTGAGCGAGCGCGGAAACTGGCTCTCGCGGTTCACGGGGAAGCTATCCCGCGCACGGCCTTACGACGTGAATTTTTCGACGCGATCGTGAATGCGACGCCAGTGGGAATGCATCCGCATACGAACGATTCTCCGTTGGAGGCGCGCGAGCTGAATTGCCGGCTGGTATTCGACACGATTTACCGCCCACGCGAGACCAAGCTGTTGCAATTGGCGGCGCGGCGCGGAATCGAAACGGTCTCCGGAGTCGAGATGTTTCTGGCGCAGGGAATCGCGCAGTGGGAAATCTGGATGGGCGAGCGTGCGCCGGAAGCGGCGATGCGGCGAGCGGTGGTTGCAGCGCTGAGGAGCGAGGAAGAGAGACGCGACAAGAAATGATCCAGCCCGACTACAAAACGTTTCTCAAACTGGCCCGAAGAGGGAATTTCGTTCCGGTGTACGAGACGATTACCGCGGATTTGCTGACGCCAGTGGCCGCGTATCTGAAGCTGGCGCGCGATGCGAAATATTCATGCTTACTCGAGAGCGTCGAAGGTGGCGAAAACATCGCGCGATACACGTTTCTCGGCGTGGATCCGACGGAAGTGTTCCGCTCGCGCGGGCGTTCGTGCAGGATCGAAACTGGCAATCGCGTCGAAAGGATCGACGCGAATCCCATCGAACTGCTGCGCAGCCGTGTGAGCCGGTACCGTCCGGTGAAGATCAACGGGTTGCCGCCGCTTGTGGGTGGGGCGATTGGGTATTTTGCGTACGACATGGTCCGGCTGATCGAACGAATTCCTGCGACAGGCGAAGACGAGCTGAAGCTGGATGATGCGGTGCTGATGTTTTTTCACGGGCTGGTGGTGTTTGACCATGTGCAGCATCGCGTGTGGATTGTGCGCAACGTGTTTACCGAGGGACCGGGAAGCTTTCGGGCAAAATACGATGCCGCGGTGCGCGAGATCACGCGCACACGGCGAAAACTCGAACAACCGTTGCCGCGACTACCGAAGGCAAAGAGCCGCGCGACTCTGCGCGTGTCTTCGAACTTCACGAAGTCGCGTTACATGGCCGCGGTTCGCAGAGCCAAGGAATACATTCGCGCTGGCGATATTTTTCAGGTTGTCCCGAGCCAACGATTCTCCGCGCGGACATCGGCCGATCCGTTTGAGATTTATCGCGCGCTACGCGTGGTGAACCCATCACCCTATCTTTATTTCTTACGCTTGGGCGAGCTGGCGGTCGTGGGAAGTTCACCGGAGATGCTCGTAAAGGTGCAAGGACGTGACGCGTACTACCGGCCGATCGCGGGAACGCTCCCGCGCGGCCACGACGAGCACGAAGACAAATTGCTCGAAAAGAAATTGCTGGCCGATCCAAAGGAACGCGCCGAGCACATCATGCTGGTGGACCTGGGGCGCAACGATTTGGGGCGCGTCTGCGAATATGGGACGGTGAAGGTCGAGAAATTGATGTTCGTGGAGCGGTATTCGCACGTGATGCACTTGGTGTCGAGTTTGCGCGGGCGATTGCGCAAGGACGTCGATTGCCTGGACGCGTTGATGGCGTGCTTTCCGGCGGGAACACTGAGCGGCGCGCCGAAAGTCCGGGCAATGGAAATTATTGACGAACTGGAACCGACGCGGCGAGGAATTTACGCTGGCGCGATTCTATATCTCGATTTTTCGGGGAACCTCGATTCGTGCATCGGCTTGCGCACGCTGGTGGCGAAGGATGGCAAGATTCATATCCAAGCGGGAGGCGGCATAGTGGCGGACTCGGTGCCCGAAAAGGAATATCAGGAGACAATCAACAAGGCGCGGGCGCTGGTCGTCGCGGTGGAAATTGCGCACCAAGGCAAGCAGCGGCCGATGTAACGATGTAGGGAACACACAGCTATGTCTTTTTTAAACCAAGCGCATCTCATTAATATTACAGGCGCGAAAGAAACCGATGATTCTGCTGCTCGATAACTACGATTCGTTTACCTATAACCTGGCGCAGTACCTTGGCCAGATGGGGCAGAAACTCGAAGTGCGGCGGAACGACGCGATCACACTCGATGAGGTGGAGAAATTGCGGCCAGAACGCATCATTATTTCGCCGGGGCCGTGCACGCCGCGCGAGGCGGGGATTAGCGTGGCGCTGGTTCAGCGTTTCGCGGGGGAAATACCGATCCTTGGTGTTTGCCTGGGGCATCAGGCAATTGGTGACGCGTTTGGCGGCAAAGTGATTCGCGCGAAGAAAATCATGCACGGCAAGACGAGCGAGATTCATCACGACGGCAAGACGATTTTTCGCAAGCTGCCGCAGAATTTTGAGGCCACGCGGTATCACTCGCTGATTGTCGAACGGCGATCGCTGCCGCGCTGCCTGGAGATTTCAGCAGAAACAGCGGAC
>DASRQP010000341.1:0-8768 GCA_035696585.1 Candidatus Acidiferrales bacterium
TTGCGGCAATCCGAAAAACGCGAAATAATCCGCACCATCGATGAGCGGCTGAATTTTGCCGCACGCCACGCAGAAATGCCCGCCGCCCGCAACCGCCTTGCAATTCCAACAAGCTTGAGCGGGCGCAGCGCCGGTCTGTGTTTTTGCGGAGCTCATCTGTGATTTCCCAAACGATTTTTTGGCGAGACGGCTGAGTTCGCGGCATCCAAGATCATTCAGTTTCCCCGCCGCGGACGTTGCAAAAAGAAGCAGAACAAAATCAGGCTGTGAAGGAACTCCCGCAGCCGCAGCTTCGCGTCGCTTGCGGATTCTGGAAAACGAATCCCTGCCGCACAAGCGTCTCTTCGAAATCGAGCGTCGTATTGGCGAGATACAGAAAGCTCTTTGCGTCCACAAAAACGCGCGCGCCATTTTCCTCGATCACTTTGTCGCGGTCGCGCGCTTGCGTCTCCAGCCGCATCGCATAGGACAAGCCCGAGCACCCGCCGCCCTGGACGCCCACGCGCAACCCACCCGAGTCGGGCGGAACGCCTTCCTTAACCAACAATTCGCGGATTTTCTCCGCCGCTTTTTCCGTGACGTGAATCATGGCCCTCGCCTCCCGCTGGCGGCCGCCAAACAAATCGTCCGCCTGGCATCGTGCGATTCCCTGTTGTTAACTGTGCGCCTGCGCTGCGCCCGCCTGCGCGACCGCATCGCCTTCGCCGGCCTTTTTCTTCCAGTCGGAAATGGCGGCCTTAATCGCGTCTTCGGCCAGCACCGAGCAGTGGATCTTCACCGGCGGCAGCGAAAGTTCACGGACGATGTCCGTGTTCTTGATCGACAGCGCCTCTTCCACCGTCTTCCCGCGCACCCATTCGGTCGCGAGCGAAGAGCTCGCAATCGCCGAGCCGCACCCGAACGTCTTGAACTTCGCTTCTTCGATCACGCGCGTGTCAGGGTTGATTTTCATTTGCAGCTTCATCACGTCACCGCATTCCGGCGCGCCGACGAGCCCCGTGCCCACGTTCGGATCTTTCTTGTCGAGCGAGCCGACGTTGCGCGGATTGTTGTAGTGCTCAATTACTTTGTCACTGTAAGCCATCGTTCCCTCCAGCAAATTTGATCAAACTTTTCCATGCCCCACAGAAATCTTACGCCGTCTTCCAGTTCATTTTGCTCACGTCCGTGCCTTCTTTCGCCATTTCGTACAGCGGAGAAAGCTCGCGCAAGCGGTTCACGGTCTCGACCACGCGATTCGCCACGTAATCGACTTCTTCTTCTGTATTGAATCTTCCAATTCCAAATCGAATTGACGTGTGCGCCAAATCCTCTCCGACGCCCAGCGCCTTCAGCACGTAACTCGGTTCCAGCGTCGCCGAAGTGCAAGCCGAACCGCTCGACACCGCGACGTCGTTGATGCCCATCAGCAGCGATTCGCCTTCCACGTACGCGAAGCTGATATTGATGTTGTGCGGCAGGTGATGCTCCATCGTGCCATTGATGAACGTCTCGTCCAACTTCGACATGATGGCTTCCCTCAACCGGTCGCGTAACGCGCTCAGTTTTTTCGTTTCCTCGGCCATTTCCAGACGGCAGAGCTCGCACGCTTTGCCGAATCCCACGATGCCCGGAACGTTCAGCGTTCCCGAACGCATGCCGCGCTCGTGACCGCCGCCGTCGACCATTGCCGTCAATTGCACGCGCGGATTCTTGCGCCGCACGTACAGCGCGCCCACGCCCTTGGGTCCGTAGAGCTTGTGCGCGGAAATCGAAAGCAAATCAATGCCATCCTTCTGCACGTCCACGGGAACTTTGCCAACGGCCTGCACGCCGTCGCTGTGGAAAAAAACGCCCTTTTCTTTTGCGATCTTGCCAATCTCCGCAACCGGCTGAATCACGCCGATTTCGTTGTTGGCGTACATAATCGAAATCAAAATCGTCTTGGGAGTGATCGCCCGGCGCAAATCATCCAAATTGATGCGTCCGTCTTTCTCCACCGGCAGATACGTCACTTCATAGCCCTCTTTTTCGAGGCGCTTGCAAGTATCGAGGACGGCTTTATGCTCCGTCACCTGCGTAATAATGTGATTGCCCTTCTCGCGATACATCTCCGCAACGCCCTTGATCGCCAGATTGTCCGATTCGGTGGCGCCGCTCGTGAACACGATCTCCTTCGGCGTCGCGCCAATCAATTGCGCGATTTGCGCGCGCGCGTTTTCCACCGCTTCTTCGCCCGCCCAGCCAAACGCGTGGTTACGGCTTGCCGCGTTCCCGAATTTCTCGGTGAAATAGGGCAGCATCGCATCCACCACGCGCGGGTCCACCGGAGTGGTCGCGTGATTATCCATATAAATCGGTAATTTAATTGCCATTCCTCATCTCCCCTAAACTCTCAGCTCGACCACCTCGGAAGCCGGGGCGTCGTCAGCCATTTGTGAAATTGTGACTTTGCTCAGCATCTCAAGAATGCTGTGATTCACTTTGCGAAGCGGCTCTTTAATCGTGCACGTGTGCGTCTGGTCGCAGTCACCATGGTGCGTGACGCAGGACGTCAGCGACACCGGCCCGTCAATCGCGTTGATCGTTTCGAGCGCCGTGATGGTTCGCGCGTCGCGCCCGAGCGTGTACCCGCCGCTGGAGCCGTGCCGCGCCACCACCAGACCCACCCGCGCCAGCTTCTGCAGCACCTTAGCCATTAGCGGCGCGGAGATTCCGTACAGTTCAGCGATATCCGCGGCGCTGCACGAGCCGTCATTCGGGTGCGTCGCCAGATGCTTCAAGGCGATCAGCGCGTAATCCGACTTTTTCGATAGCTTCAACATGGGAGCAACTTGACTGGATATACGACCCACCCAGTCGCATATTCATTCTAGGCGTTTCCAGCCCGCTGTGTCAAGCACAACGATTGCTGCAAGCCCTATGTTAACATAGATTTAAAACAGGACTAAACAGGTCGGGAATACGATGGAGCTCGAGTCAGTGAATGGACGAGAAATACGCTTTAACGCGGTGTTTCCTACCCTGAATGGCGAATGACGTCACCCGCCAGATGAGCAATTCCTAGTTCGCAGCGTTCTTCTTTGATGGCATCGCTGCCGATTCCGTCTTATCTTTCCTTAGCATTTGCGCCGCCTGCTGCACGGTAATATTGACTGGGACGCGGCTATAATTTGATTCAATCGTTTTCTCGCGTACGCTGATCGTCTTAAAGAAAAGTTCCTTCCCGGTCAATTCGGTATCCAGCAGCGTCATATCCCAGTGCCCGCGCGCCACCGTGCCTTGTTTCACTTCAAACGTTCCGCCTTTATTCAAACGCCCCAGGATTCCGCCGCCGAACTTCACCTCGCTGGTTAGCTTGCCGCTCAGTTCCGCCAGACGTTTGTTTCTACTGTTAATCAACATGACTCCGGCCATGTGGTGGAACACTTCTGCTTCGTGCGTTGAGGCGTGAAACTTCGGATTCGGCTTGAATGTCAACCGAATGATGTCGCCGCTTTTCCCCTCATACTGATACGTCAGCGCCTCGGGAAGCATCTTGAGCAATTCTGTTTCCTTGTCGCCGTCTTCGTTCTCTGTTTTCGCGCGCTTCTTCTGCTCGTCGGAATCAGCCGATAGCTTGCGAATGCGTTCATTCTCGGCGCGCTGTTGGTCGGCGCTCAAAGACTTCCCATTCACCGAAAGCAGGCGGTCGACTTCGCCGTTCTTTGTTTCGATTACGTCGTACATCTGTTTCTTGCCGTCCTTCACCGTAATTTTGCGGAACCTCCACAAGCTGGGATCGTTCTTACCGGAATTAAGCTCGTTCTGCACCGTCTCACGCACCAGTTGTTGCGCGTCGATTTTTCCGTCACGGCTCGAACCGGATTTCGCGTCCGCTTTCGATTTTGAACCTTGAGCTTTTGCTGAAAAATTAGCGCCTGCTGTAATGGTTATAATTGCGAGCAAAACTACGGAGACTCTCGAAACTGTCGTACGGATGACTGTCTCTCTTTTACAATCCCCCAAGGGCATCGCGCGACCTCGCTTGGCAAATTTTCACCGGGCGGCTGCGTTCAGCCTTGCAGGAAATCAACTCCTCCATATCCCGCCCAGAATTAAGATGTTTTGGCGCGACAGAAAGCCACCTTTTGCAGACAAATTTGTTTTACTCTGTCGTGAGTAGGTCTAGAATCTGTTGGTTCTCAGGGGCAGCCTTCCAAGACAGCAGATGAATGAACCGATGATTCGCTTTCTGGAAACCCGGCACACGCGCGAGGAACGCAGCGACGCTCAACAATTCGCGCTCGGCCACCTGGAAGTTAGCGTGATGGAGGTTCTCTGGTCGCGCGGAGAATCGAGCGTGCGCGACGTCGTTCACCAGCTTCCGCGTACGCTCGCCTATACGACGGTCATGACCACGCTCGACCGCCTTTACAAAAAAGATTTGCTGAATCGCCGCAAATCCGAGCGCGCCTTTCTCTATTCGCCGCGCCTCTCACCGCAAGAATGGGAGCGCAAGCGCGCCGGCGATCTTGTCGCCGGCTTCCTCGCGGGGCCGCAGCCTTCGCGCGATTTGCTGATCTCGTGCCTGGTCGAAGCGGTGGGTCAGTATGACAAAGCCCTCCTCGATACGCTCGAAAAGAGAATTCGCCGGAAACGCCGAGAGCTTTTTCGCCGAGGCCGCTCATGATTCTTCCCTACATTCTGCGGTTGGTGTGTCTTTGCTTCGCGTCGTTTTTCCTGATTTACGCGGCCCTGAGCCTGGCGGCATGGCTCGTTGCGCCCTCCGCCATCCGGCTGGGCGAATCGCTCAAGCCGCGTTTCGCCGCGCGGCTTCTGCTTGTCTTGCGCCTGTCGCCCGTCGCCGTCGCCGCCTTCATCGTGTCCGCGCTTTGCGTGCCCAGCTATTTGTGGCTTGAGCCGGATGCAGATGCGGAGCGCGTCGGCATCGCGTGCTGCTTAGTCGCTCTTCTTGGCGTCGCGCTCTGGGCCACATCCCTCGCGCGAGTTCTGCGCGCCATTTTTATCTCGCTTCGTTACCGCCGCCGGTGCGAACGTGAAAGCAACGCCACGCTCATTCCGAATCAGCAAGAGCCGCTGCTCGTCGTGGACATCGAAGGCGCGGTGCTCGCCCTCGCCGGCGTAATCCGTCCGCGAGTAGTGGTGTCGCGCGGCGTGTTGCAAGCGCTCTTGCCACATCAACTCGACGCGGCTCTGGAGCACGAGCGCGCCCACCAATTTTCACGCGACAACCTTAAGCGTTTCCTTTTGCTTTTCGCGCCGGGCATTTACCCGTTTTCGCGAGGCTTCGCCGCCATGGATCGTTCGTGGGCGCGTTTCACCGAATGGGCTGCCGACGACCGCGCCGCAGCGGGAGACTCGCAGCGTTCGCTTTCACTGGCCGAGGCGCTCGTACGCGTCGCGCGGATGGGACCGTCTTCACGAGCGTCTTTGTTCGTCAGTTGCCTGATCGACGATGGTCGCGATCTTTTCGTCCGCGTCGATCGTCTGCTGGGCCTCGAAGCGCACGCCGAAAAGGCTCCTCACAAGATGCGCGCATTGCTCGCCGGCATTTCTTTTGTCATCGCCGGCCTTGTGGTCGCCGCTGTGATGCGCCCAGCCACGCTTTACTCCGTGCATCGTCTGCTCGAACACCTCATTCGATAAGCCTAAGCTTCGAATCACTGACCTTCGATTCAGTGAAATACGGCCCGTGGTAGTAGTTTCTTCCGCAAAGTAATCTGCAACACGAAATGGGACGAGCCCTCACAATGAGCAGCTTACTTGCCCGCGCCAGGAAGACGCGCTCTGCCGTTATTTTCATTTTTGCCGTGATTTTTCTGGCGCCTTTGTCGCGCCCTCAGAATTTTCGCGGCAGCATCGTCGGTGAAGTCGTGGACACGACCGGCGCGCGTGTTCCCTCCGCGAAAATCGTCGCCCGCTCGCTGCAAACTTCCTTTGAACGCCAGGCCATCTCCGATGCGGAGGGTGAATTTCGCCTTGCCGATCTTCCGCCCGGACCCTACCGCTTGACCGTTTCCGCGTCCGGGTTCATGGATGCCACCTCCGACCTCTCCGCTGTCGTCAGCTCCGTTCAAGACGTCAGCGTCACCTTGAAACCCGCTCCCATTCAACAGAGCGTCACCGTTCAAGCCGAGGCTTCGTCCATCACCACTGAGCCAATCGATATCACGAGCGCCGTTCACGGCGGTGCCGTCTCAGCGCAGGACCTCGAAAACATTCCCCTGGCTCATCGCACTTTTGCCAATATCGCTTTTCTCGTGCCCGGCACAGAGCCTGTCGAGCCTTCTGACCCGACCAAGGCGCGCATCACGGCAGTTTCCTTCGGCGGCAGTTCGGGGCTCAACGACGTTCTCAACGTCGACGGCGGCGACAATTCCGATGATTACATCGGCGGCTTTCTCCAGAATTTCTCGCCTGACGCCGTCCAGGAATTTGCCGTTGAGACTTCGCAGCAAAACGCGGACACGGGCCGCACCGTGGGCGGCTCCGTCGTCATCACCACCAAGCGCGGCGCCGACCAATGGCATGGAGACGCTGCATTCACCGAACGCGCCGCCACTCTCGATGCGCGTTATCCCATCGAGAATCCCGCGCCGCTGCCCAAACAGCCTTTTTCGTCTCAGGATTACATCGCCGCGCTGGGCGGCCCAATTGTGAAAAGCAAGCTCTGGTTCTTCACCTCTTTCGAATACAACCATGAAAATGCCAGCATCGCTTACAGCCCAGCGAGCCTCGCGCAATTCAACGCTCTCGCCTCGCTGGCCGCGCAAGGCTTGATTCCCGGCGCGAATTCCATCACCGTTCCCAATAACGTCCCTATTCCGTTTCGCGATTATCTTGGCAGCGCGCGAATCGATTGGGCGCAGTCCACTCGCTCGCAATGGTTCTTGCGCGCCTCGGAGGACAACTACACCACCAGGAATTTCGCCGTTCAGCAGGCCACTCTCCCATCCACCGGCGCGGACTGGCACAACAATTATCTGAATATGGTCATCAGCAACCAATTCACATTCAATCCCACCTGGCTTGGCTCTTTCACCTTTGACGCCAGCGGCTTGCACTTAACCGAAGTCCGCAATTCGAATTTCGGATTTGCGCTCGCGTTTCCGTTCAGCTCCACGTTTCAAACCATCTCCGGGTTCGAAACGTTCGGCGACAATCAATTCGTAACGCCCATCACTGCGTTTCCCGTCTTGCGCAATCAGGAGAAATATCAGTTCCGCTACGACGTCAGCCACGCCACCGGCAAGCACAATCCGCGCTTCGGCATCGATTTCATCCATGAGCCGGTTTTGAGCGGCGCGCTCTCGGGCACTGCCGAAACGCTGATCACTTATCCGAGCGATCCAAATTTCTACACCACAAATCCCTCACAATTCTATTTCAGTTCGCAATGCGCCACGCCGCCTTCGGCCGCTTCGCAAATCCAGTGCGCATTCACTCCCGCAGGCAATGGCGGCTTTTCGCAAAATGTCCAGCGCCTCGGTTTTTACGCCGAGGATTTCTGGCGCGTCACGCCGCATCTCACCATCGATCCGGGAATTCGCTACGACACGACTTTCGGCCTCTTCACCGCGTCGGGCCAATCGCAATTGCAAAATCCAGCGTTCTTGACGCTGCGCGCGTTGCAAATCCCGCTCGTCGACGGCGCGCCTCACGATTACCGCAGGCAAATTGCGCCGCGCCTCGGCATTGCGTATTCGCCGGGAGAGTCCGAAAGCACTGTGATTCGTGCGGGCATCGGCCTCTATTACAACGACCTCGCGCAGAACGGATGGGTCACTGCATTTCAAGCCGTGAACACCGCACCGGGCCCGTGTGCGAATCCCGGCGATCCCGGATGCATTCCCGGAGCGTCCAACGGCGGCGCGGGCGCCATCATCGACCCGCACTACAAAACTCCCTACGCGCTGCACGCCAGCGCAGGTGTGGAACACGCTTTCAACAAGAATTGGATCGCCAGCGCCGATTGGACGCACGAGCAAGGCGTCCACGGCTATCGGCGATATGAATACAAGGCAGGTTTCACGTTGTTTTCGCCGAACCCGAGTTTCCAAAATGACGTTCCAGACTTGACCGTTTTCCGCTCCGACAATCGCTCGAGCTACGACGCGCTATCGATTCACTTGCAGGGGAACGTTTCGCGGCGCGCGAATCTGATCGTCAACTACACTCTCAGCAGCGCGAAAACCTGGGGATGCATTCTTGGCGAGCTTTTCGATTACGTGAACGGAGTTTGCAATCCGCTCGACGCGTTTGCCAAAGGCGATTACGGCCCGTCGGGCGAAGATGTCCGCCATCGCCTCGTCGTCGCGGGAATTTTTCACACTCCCGGCGGTTTCGAAATCAGCACACTCTCGCAATTCGAAAGCGCGCGTCCATTCACCATCACCACTCCCGTTGACGTAAACGGAGTCGGCGATGCGCTCGACGATCGCGCCGTCATCAACGGAGTGCAAACCACCCTCGACCAATTTCGCGGCGCGCCTTACATTCAAATCGATATGCGCGTCAGCCGCCCGTTCAAACTCGGCGAACGCTTCATGGCCACGCCCTTCATCGAGTTCTTCAACCTTTTCAACCGCAACAATCCCGGCGCGAATTACGTCACGAACCTCGCCGCGCTTCCCACGCCCGTCAACAACCTCGCGAATGCCACTGCGTTCTGCCTGAATTCCTCCTGCACGCAAACGCAAGCCATCACCAGCCTTAATCAGTTGCGCGTCCCCGCCGGCGCCCTCGGCGATTTCTTCGGCCCCGGCACCACGGTCGGCATCCCCTTC
>DASRQP010000342.1:0-5361 GCA_035696585.1 Candidatus Acidiferrales bacterium
CGTCCTTTACGACAAGGAACGTGGCGCCCCAGATGAGCGAACACAACGCCAGGGCCAGGTCAGCCTGAAGGCGGCGCGAAATTGTGCGAGTCATGTAATGCGGCGCTCAGTGGCGTTCGTAAACGATGCGTCCGCCGGTGATGGTGATATCGGCGGAAGTGTGGAGGAGTTGTGGGGCCGGAATGCGAGTGATGTCGACGGGATAGACGACGATGTCGGCGAGCATGCCCGGCTTGATTTGACCTTTGGCGCTTTCCTCGAATTCACCGTAGGCCGAGCCCGTGGTGTAATCGGAAATGCAATCGGCCATCGAGAGTTTTTCCTGAGGCTCCCAACCGCCGGAAGGGCCGCCTTCGGGCAGTTCGCGCGTGGCGCAGGCGTAAAGTCCGCGCAATGGATCGATTCCTTCGACGGGATAATCGGTACCGAAGGCGAGACGCACGCCATGTTTGCGCATGGAATTCCAGGCATAAGCGCCCTTGGAACGTTCGGGGCCGATGCGCGCGCCAGCCCAGCGTTCGTCATCGAGCAAATGAACCGGCTGCATGGAGGCGATCACGTGCAAATCGGCGAAGCGGACAAAATCCTCTGGCGCGACGATCTGCGCATGCTCGATGCGATCGCGGCGGTCGCGAGGGCCATTTGCAGCGAGCACGGCGGCAAAAGCGTCGAGCGCGACGCGATTGGCTTTGTCTCCGATGGCATGGAAATTAAGCTGGAAGCCCGCTTTGTCGCGCTCGATGGACATGGCGTTCAGTTCCTTGGGCTGCATGCGGAGAATTCCGGAGGTGGATGGATCGTCGGAGTACGGCGAGAGCATGGCCGCGGTGCGAGAACCGAGCGAGCCGTCCATGAAGGCTTTGAGCGCGCCGGTTTTCAGCCAAGGATCCGTGGCGGTTCCTTCGCGGCGCTCCTCTTCGAGCTTAACGAGCGGCTCGGTGAACGTGAGCCATTCGGTGATGCGCAGGGGCAACTTCCCTTCCTGCTTTAGCTCGCGATAAACCAGAAAATCCTGCCAAGTGGAATAATCCTGAATCGAAGTGACGCCGTGAGAAACGGCATCAGCGAGCGCAAGTTCAATTCCGCGGCGGCGCAGTTCGTGGGTGGCGGACGGAACGTGACGGTAAACGAGACTCATGGCGGCGTCTTCTTCGAGCATGCCGTTTGGCTCGGATGTTTTTCCGTCGCGCATGATGTGGCCGGCGGAGGGATCAGGAGTGTCTTTCGTAACGCCAGAGAGTTTCAACGCCAGCGAATTCGCGACTGCGACGTGGCCGTCCACGCGACCGAAGATCATGGGGTGATCTTTCGAGACTGCGTCGAGGTCGAATCGCGTTGGGAAACGCTTCTCGGGCCAGAGAGTGTGGTCCCATCCGCGACCTGTGATCCATTCACCAGGCTTATAGTTTTTGAGCGCGGCGCGAATGCGCTGCTGAAATTCGGCGAGCGATTTTGCGCCTTCTAAATTCACCGTAAGCATTCCCATGCCGGCGCTGGCTAGATGCGTGTGCGCGTCGTTGAATCCGGGCATGGCGAAACGTCCGTGCAAGTCGATTACGCGCGTATGCGGGCCAATCCAGGTGCGCACGTCGTCATTGGCGCCAACTGCGACAATTTTTTCGCCTTGAATCGCGATGGCCTGCGCATGAGCCGGCTGCGAGGCAACGGTATAAATATCGCCGTCGATGAGCGCCAAGGTGGCGGGCGCTTTCGCGGCGTGCTCGTTTGAAGACATCCCTCTCCCCTTCTTATTGAGCGTGCGGTGCAATGTGGATGGCGCAGCAAAGAGTACAGCGGCGGAGGCAAGCAGGAGCGTCGCGCACGCGATGACTGACACTTTCGCGAAAGAAGCGGGCGATTTCAGGGTTGAGCTCCTGCGATGGCAAGCAGAGTCAACATGGCGCGCTTCAAACCGAGCTCGCGTCCAGCGGGATCGTACCATTCATCGAGGGAATGCGAACCGCCGCCCTGCCCTCCGGCGCCGATTGCGATTGCTGGGACGCCTTGCGAGAGAGGGAGATTCGCGTCGGTAGAAGAACGTTCGAGGCGCGAACGATTGCCGAGATAGCGATCCACGTTTTCGGTGGCCGCGAGAAGCGGAGAATCCGCGGCCAATTTTCCGCCGGGGCGGACGCCGATAACCGTCATTTTGAGTTTGAGCGTTTCATTTCCAGGGTCCGCGGCGGCCATTTCTTCGTCGATGGCGCTGGTGAATGCTTTACGCAGCTCGCTTTCGAGGCGCGACAATTCGGCATCGTCTTCGGAACGCAAATCCACTTTCACGCTGGCTTCCGCGGGAATCGAGTTCACAGAGTTGCCGCCATCGATGACGCCGAAATTAAAAGTGGTGCGCGGCTCTTGCGGAACGCGCGTACGGGAAAATTGCACAATGCCGCGCGCGAGAGCCGTGATGGGATTGGGCGCGCCGAAATCGGACCAGCTGTGACCTCCCGGGCCGGTGATTTGCATGTCGAGACGCCGGGACGCGAGGCCGATGGTGGTGACGTAATCGGTGGCGGCGCCGTCGAGCGCAATCACAGCGCGAACAGAGCCTTTGTACGTGTCCATCAATTCGCGAATGCCGCGCAAATTCCCTTCCCCTTCTTCTCCTACGTCGGCGGCGAAGACAATTTTTGTTTGCGCTTTAACCTGGGCTTCGTTCATGGCTCGCGCGATGGCGACGAGGGCGGCGAGACCCGCGCCGTCGTCAGAAATTCCGGGGGCTTCGAGGCGGCCGTTGACATGCTTGACGCGAACATCGGTATCCGCAGGAAAAACAGTGTCGAGGTGCGCGACGACGAGGACCACATCTTTGCTCTTGCCGGACGAACCACCGCGCTCGCCGATTACGTTGCCGACTGAATCGGTGCGCACGTCTAGACCGCAGGCAGCGAGAAGCTTCGCGACGTAGGCAGCTCGCGTCGCTTCGTGAAACTCCGGCGCAGGAATTTCCGTGATGGCGATTTGCTGTTCCGTGACCCAATCGAGATTTTTGTCCAGCCAGGACATGGCGAGAACTACGCGCTTGTCTTGCACAAGGGCATCGATTGGATTTGCGGCGCGCGCGGTCAACGTTCCCATGACCAACAGGATACCGAACAAGAAAAAAAGTTTCACGGACTTTATCGGGGCGGCGTTCGCGCGCGGGCGAGACGCTTTTGCGAAAATTGGATATGAGTTCACTTCAGCGCTCTGTCGCGGGCTTCGTATGCGCGTTGGTTCCGCAGAGCACGAGGATTTCTTCGTCGGTCATGACGCGCTCGGCCTTCTTCGCGGCCTGAAAAATACGGTCGACAAGTTCATCGGTCGCAGGAATATCGCGCTTCTCAAGCCAATAGGTGACATTAGAGCGACCGCTCATGGGGCCGATTTCGATTATCTGCTGCAAGCCGAAAAGATGCGACGGCACGCCGCTGTAAACGGAGTCGGCCAGCATGACGTCGTTCTTGCGGTAGGCCTTAATAATCGCGGCGGCGTGCACGCCGGTGGCGGTGCGAAAAGCGTCGCGTCCCACGACGGGATAATTCGGAGGCACGGTGGTGTGAGTCGCAAGCGCAACGGCGTCTGAGTATTCTTTCAACTTGGAGAGGTCGCGCTCGATCAAGCCCATAAGGCGGAGATTGACGAGCATGAGTTCCATGGGAGTGTTACCGACGCGCTCACCGAGAGAATTCGCGGCGGCGTGGACTTGATCGGCCCCGGCGGCGATCGCGGCCAAAGAATTCGCGATGGAAAGACCGCGATCGTTGTGGCCGTGCCAGTCGACGCGAATTTTTTCGCCGGACGGTTTAACGACTTCTTCGATCGCGAATTGGATAAGGTTGAAAGCACCGCGCGGCTCTGCGTGACCGACCGTGTCGCAAAGCACGATGGCGCGCGCGCCGCAGCGAATTGCGGTTGTGTAAAGGGTTTTCACAGTGGCGGCGTCGGCGCGCGTGGTGTCTTCGGTGACGTACATCACGGGCAAACCTTGCGCGATGGCGAACTTCACGGCCTCTTCGGTGGTGCGTTGAAGGTGATCGACGGTCCAATCTTCAACAAGGCGGCGGATGGGACTCGAACCAAGAAATGTGGCCGCTTCAATGGCGATGCCAGTTTTTTGGGAGATTTCGGCGATGGGGCGAATATCGTTGACGTGAGTCCGCGCAGCGCAATTCGGGCGGATTTTCATGCGGCAGCGAACGATTTCTTGCGCGAGAGCTTCCGTATCGTTATAAGCGCGCGAGCCAGCGCCCGGGAGACCAATATTCACCGTGTCGATGCCGAGGTCTTCCATCAAATGCAAGATGTGAATTTTTTCTTCGATGCTGGGGTTGCTCACGGAGGGATTCTGCAGGCCGTCGCGCAGAGTCTCGTCGTCCAGCATAACTTTGCGACCGAGCGGAATCTCGCGGCCCTTGACGGTGTTCCAGTCGTAGATCAGCTCGCCTAAATCCATCACTTCTCCGTTACCGCAACGCAGCACACGAACAATTCACCGATGCGCGGATTCTAACCGATTTTCCAGGGCTCTGGATACTTGAGCGCGACAAGATAAAGCCCGGCCGGCTCCGCGGTGGGACCGGAGAGGGAGCGGTCGCGGGATTCGAATAACGCGTGAATGTCCGCCGGGGAGAGTTTGCCTCGGCCAACGTCGAGCAGAGTGCCCACGATTTTTCGCACCATGTAACGAAGAAACGAGCGACCGGTGACTTCGTAGACGAGTTCTTGCTTATCCGGATAGGGACTGAGGATAGAGCTAAGAATGACGCGGACCGGGGAACGGTCTTTGTCCGTGTCTTCCGAGCCGCTTGATGCGGCGAAAGATGTGAAATCGTGCTCGCCTTCAAAGAGTCTCGCGGCTGCAATCATGGCGGACTCGTCGAGAGGATATGGATAATGCGAGACGCGCTGGAATTCAAAGGGCGAGACTACAGGTCCGCGAAAGATGCGGTAATGATAGGTTTTCTCGAGAGCCTGCCAGCGAGCGTGGAAATCGGAGCCCATTTCTTCAGCCGCGACGACGCGAATCGCGGGCGGCAGAAGAGCGTTGAGGGCACGCTGCAATTCTTCCGGGGCGAGCTGCGATTGCGTTTTGAAACTTGCGACCTGACCGAGCGCGTGGACGCCGGTGTCCGTGCGGCTGGCCCCGTGAATGATTATTTGTTCCTGAGTGATTTTTCGGAGCACATCCGTGACCGCGCCCTGGATGGTGGGAACGCCGGGCTGGATTTGCCAGCCGTGGAATGCCGAGCCGTCGTAGGCAAGGGTTAGTTTGACATTACGCATGCGGAGCAAATTATCGCACGGCGCAAACAATTCAGAAGGAAACTAAACGAATTGGAGGGAACGAGCAGCGGCATGACGGCTCGGGATGACAAG
>DASRQP010000343.1:0-4745 GCA_035696585.1 Candidatus Acidiferrales bacterium
GTCCTCGCAGTTAATGGGAGCGATTTAAGTCCGTGGACATTATCGGGTCCTTTGCGTTAATCCTGGCGCTTCTCGCAGCCGCCTACGCTTTTGTTGCCGGAATCATCGGCATCCGCACGCGCCATCCGCTTCTGATCAAGAGCGCCCGCAATGCGGGGATGGCGATCTTCCCGCTGGTTACTCTGGGCGTCGGCTGTCTGGTCACGCTCTTCTTCCAAAACAATTTTTCCATGGCGTATGTGGCGGAGCACAGCAATCGCGCCTTGCCCGCTTACTATAAATTCTCGGCGCTGTGGGCGGGACAGGAAGGCTCGCTGCTTTTCTGGAGTTGGCTGCTTTCGATCTACGCCTTCATCGCGCTCTTCATCAATCGCAAAAAACATCCCGAGCTGATGCCTTACGTCGGCGTGATTCTCGGCGGCATCCAGCTTTTCTTCCTCGTACTCAATAATTTTGTCGCCAGCCCATTTGCTTTGGTCGGAACCATTGGAGCGGCTGGCGCGCTCCACGTCGTCACATTGCCCGACGGCAATGGATTGACTCCGCTCTTGCAGTACGCGGAGATGGACATTCATCCGCCCATGCTTTATTTGGGCTACACAGGATGCACGGTGCCCTTCGCGTTTGCGTTGGGAGCGTTGCTCGGCCGCTATCCCGGCGAAAAATGGATTCACATCACGCGCCGCTGGATGATGGTCGGCTGGGCGTTTCTCGGCGTCGGCATTCTCCTCGGCGGCCACTGGGCCTATCAAGTGCTCGGCTGGGGCGGCTACTGGGCGTGGGATCCCGTCGAGAACGCGTCGCTCTTGCCCTGGATTTCCGCCACCGCCTTTCTGCACTCGGTGATGATGCAGGAAAAGCGCGGCATGATGCGCGTCTGGAACGTCTGGCTCGTGTTCATCACTTACATGCTCAGCATTCTGGGAACCACGCTTACGCGCTCCGGAATTGTCAGCTCCGTCCACGCATTCGCGCAATCCTCCATCGGCTCGTGGTTCGTTTCATTCCTCGCGCTCATCTTCATCGTTTGCTTCGTCGCGTACTGGAAGAATCGCGATTATCTTCGCACCGATAATCAGCTGGACTCGGTCATCTCGCGCGAATCCAGTTTCCTCTTCAACAATTTGATCCTTCTCGCCGCGTGTTTCGCCGTGCTGTGGGGGACTCTTTTCCCCGTCTTCTCCGAGTGGTTTCAAGGCAGCAAAATCACTGTCGGCCCTCCATTCTTTAACAAGGTAAATATACCCATCGCGTTATTCTTGCTTTTCCTGACGGGAGTCGGCCCGCTCCTCGCCTGGCGCCGAACTTCGTTGTCCAGCCTGAAACGCAATTTCGCGTGGCCTCTGGGAACCGGACTCGTCGCGGGCGCGATTGCTTTTGCATTCGGCTACCGGCATTTCTACGCGCTCGTTTGTTTGATTCTCGCGGTTTTTGTGTCGCTCACGATATTTTCCGAATTCTTTCGCGGCGCGCGAGCCCTTTCTTCGCGCAGCGGCGACAACATATTTTCTTCCGTCGGCCAGTTGACCATGCGCAACACGCGCCGCTACGGCGGCTACATCGTCCACTTCGCCATCGTCCTGATTTTCATCGGCATTTCCGGCCAGGCCTTCAATCAAGACATACAGCAGAAAATGTCAGTCGGCTCTCGCTTGGCCATCGGCCCGTACACGCTCCTGTGCCAGAATTTCGACGCCACATCGAACAGCAACTACACTGCGGAACGCGCCACGATTGAAGTCTTCCAGGGCGATCGCTCCGTCATGATGCTCTATCCCGAGCGCCGTTTTTATCTGGCCAGCCAGGTCACGCAGACAGTTGTCGCGATTCATTCCTCGCTCGCTCGCGACCTTTATGTGGTCTACGCGGGCCGCAGCCCGGAAAGCAACGAGCCTGTGATCCATGTGTACCTGAATCCGCTGGTGCGCTGGATTTGGTTGGGCGGACTTGTGCTTGTACTCGGCACCATTTTGGCGCTGCTCCCGAATCGCCAGCCGCAAATCGTCTTGCAAGCGGCGCGCGAAGAAGCAAAGCTGAAAGCCTTCTCGGACCCAGCCCCCGCGCGTCACCATGGCGACGACTAAAATCCGCGCGCTTGATAATTTGCGGGTGCCCCATCCTATTTACCCTGACGTAGGAAGGGAGCGCCTTTTGCGAAGGGTGGGGATTTTCCTTAGCGTGCGGCCTAGCGGACAGCCTGCCTGCCGCAGGCAGGGAATCTGCTTTTTCTTTGAATCTTTGTCAGGGCACGGCTTCAGCCTGTGTACCTTTGCTTCTCGTAGGGGCGGTGTTCACCCCGCCCGTCGGCTTGTCCTGAGTGTCTTGCCGAAGGGCGCACAGCGCCGAGCTTTCGTTTTGTTTAGCCGTGCCGTAAGGCGCAAAATGAGCGCGGCTTCAGCCTGTGTGCAGGTTGAAAAACTCGACCTGCTGTCATTCCGCTTGTCCTGAGCGTTTTGGCGAAGGGAGGAGCCATGCGACGAGGAATCTGCTTTTTCTTTGAGTCTCTGTCAGGGCACGGCTTCAGCCTCTGTGCCTCTGCTTTTGTAGGGGCGGTGTTCACCCCGCCCGTCGACGCAACGCGTCGAGTTTTCGTTTTGTAGAATGCCACGGCTCAGCACGTAGGCCCTTAGCCAGTGTGCTGGTTGAAGAAAATCGACCCTGTCATTCCGAGGAGCCACGCGACGAGGAATCTGCTTTTTCTTTGAGCTTTTGTAAGGGCACGGCTTCAGCCGTGCCGAACGCGCAAAGGTGTATGCAGCTTCAGCCGCTGAGGTCCGTCGTTGTGAGTTGTTGCTTCACCGGCTTTTCGGCTCCAACATCGGGAGAAGGGCTTTAGCCCCTGAAGAAAATCTGCGCGTAGTATCCTTGACGTACTAGGTTGTAGGACGGCACACGAAGATGAGCATGAAGAATAACTCGACGCGTCGGCTCGGTCTCTTCCTCCTGACACTTGCACTTTGCTATGCTTGGACTGGCTCCGCCAGCGCGCAAGATCCGCTCTCCGGCGCTGGCGCAAAAAAACTTGGCAACCGCGTCATGTGCATGTGCGGCGGCTGCAACGACACGGCCGCGAAATGCAATCACATGGGAGGCAGCTTCTCCGGCCCTTGCGAAACGGCTCAAGCCGAACTCAAACAGCTAAATGACCGCGTCGGGCAGGGCAAGTCCGACGATTTGGTTTTGCAGAGTTTCGTGCAGGAGTACGGACCCACTGTGCTGATTTCTCCGCCGGCAACAGGTTTCGATCTTTGGGCCTGGCTGATGCCTGTGATCGCGCCGCTGATTGGCATCGCGCTGATGTGGATGGTCGTCGCGCGATGGCGCCGAAAGCTGGCCGCCGCTGGCGGACCTCCGATTTCGCCGGAACTCCTGGCGCGCGCCCGAAACGACATAAGCCGCCACGCCGATGAATAATCGCCGGATGCATACGCCAGGACGAAGGCTCGCCAAGAATGGGTCTCGGACGCGCCTCTCGACAAGTTGTTGCCCCGCTTGCCCTGAGCGTGTTTCGCGAAGGGAGCCGCCACGCGGCGCGCATTGTGCGCCCCGACGCTCTATGTCGGGGCGAGGGATCTGCTTTTCGTTTTGGTACGTATCACCGGCAATCATGAAACAAACTTCACCCATGCTCTCGACGTCCGCCAATGACTAGCGACTCCATCCTTATCACTCTCTGCTGCGTCGCCACGGCGGTCGCTACGTTGTGGTTCGTCTTCGGCGTCAAGCTCGAAGCGTCCGACTTTGCGCCGCATCGCTCGCGCCTCGATCAATTGCTGGAGCGTCGCGACGCCATTTACGAAAACATACGCGATTTGCGCTTCGAGCATCGCGCCGGGAAGTTCTCCGAGGAAGACTACGAAGAAATTAAGCGCGCTCTTGAGATCGAAGCGGCGCGCGTCATCGCCGACATGGACAATCTGACTGGCGGCGCGCCAACTCCCGCCGTGCGTCAGGCAATGTCCGGAAAGACGCGCGGATAATCCCTGGACAAACGTCGAACAATGACAACGAAATCAAATTCAATGAATGCGCCGGACACACACAAACGACGAAGTCCAATGCGGACGCAAATCTTTGCGTGGCGTATCGCGCTCGCTGCGCTACTAGTCTTCGCCGCCGCTTTCTCTGTCTCCGCGGCGGGAACGGTCTCCGGTGCCGTGAACAACGGCACCACGAACGCGCCCGTCCGCGGCACGGAAGTGATCCTGATGCAACTGCAGGGCGGCATGGAGCCAGTCGCTACCACAAAGACCGACGCCTCCGGCCATTTCACAATCACGAATGACGCGCTAGGCTCCGGCCCCATGCTGCTCCGCGTGCCTTATAAAGGCGTCCTCTATCACGAGCCAATCACTCCCGGCGCCACCACGGCAAACGTGACCGTCTACGAGCCGACCACTGACGCGCATTCCTTCGCGGTCACGACGCGCGCGATTGTTTTGCAGCCGAAAGGCTCCGACTTGCTCGTCGGCGAGGAATACACAATTCAAAATAAAACCCATCCCGCCGTCGCGTATTACTTGAAAGATGGCACATTCAAGTTTCAGGTTCCTCCGGGCGGCCAGCTCAATCAAGTCTCCGCCTGGGGTGCAACGGGCATGCCGGTGATTCAGGGCACCATCGACAAAGGCAACGGCGTCGAAGCCGTCGACTGGCCCTTCCGCCCCGGCGACAACGGCGTGCGCCTTTCCTATCAGCTTCCATACGCTTCCAATCAGGCCACGTTCCATACATCTTCTCTTTAC
>DASRQP010000344.1:0-3703 GCA_035696585.1 Candidatus Acidiferrales bacterium
CCAAGGGCATCGAATTTCTGTTCAAGAAGAATAAAGTGGAGTCGATGCAAGGCTGGGGCCGCATTGTCGGACCCGGGCGCGTTTCCGTCGAACAGAATGGCAAGAAGACCGAAATTGAAGCGACGAACATTATGCTCGCGACCGGCTCGGATGCGCGGTCGCTGCCCGGCGTCGAAATCGACAACAAAGTGATTATGGATAATCGCGGCATGCTCGACATGCCCACAATACCGAAATCGCTGGTCATAGTGGGAGCGGGCGCGGTGGGAGTCGAATTCGCTTCGATTTATAAGAGCTTTGGAAGCGATGTGACGATCCTTGAAATGCTGCCGCGACTTGTACCTCTGGAAGACGAGGAAGTTTCGGCCGAGCTGGGCAAGGCTTTTCGTAAGAAAGGCATTCGCTTTGAGCTCGAAGCGGCTGTCCAGTCGGTGAAAAAAGATGCGAATGGCGCGAGCGTCGCGTTCAAAGACAAATCCGGCAAATCTCAAACCATTACAGCCGAAAAAGTTCTCGTTGCCGTTGGCCGCCGCCCGATGACGGAGAATGTGGGCATCGAAAAAACGAAAGCTAAACTCGAGCGCGGGTTCGTTCACACTACGCCGTTTATGGAGACAGCCGAGCCGCATCTTTACGCCATTGGAGATATCGTCGCGGGCCAACCGCAGCTCGCGCATGCTGCGTCGATGGAGGGAATCATCGCCGTCGGGCGCATGGCGGGGAAAACCATGCAGCCGTTCGACCGCAACCGATGCCCGAATTGCACGTTCTGCGAGCCACAGATCGGCTCCATTGGCCTGACAGAAAAGCAGGCGCGCGACGCCGGTCACAAAGTGAAGACAGGGAAGTTTCCGTTCATCGGCAACAGCAAGTCGTCGATTCTTGGGTATCACGAAGGCTTCATCAAGGTAGTCGCCGACGAGAAATACAACGAGATACTCGGTGTGCATGCGATCGGTTCACTCTCGACTGAAATTATCGCCGAGGCGACGACCGCGTTGCAGCTCGAGGGCACCGTCGACGACATGATGGCCATGATTCACGCGCACCCCACAGTGTGGGAAGCGATGAGCGACGGATTCAATTCCGTCATGGGCCTGACAATCAACGCGTAGCCGCGGGCGAGTGCGCGAAGAATGGTTTGGCAGGCACGGGCTTCAGCCCGTGCGTCAGATGCAAATGAACACAAGCGAAAAAACATGCTGGGTGATTGATCTCGGGCTCATCACCTATCAGCCCGCATTCGATTTGCAACGGAAACTCGTCGCGGCGCGCAAATCCGACGCTGTGCCGGACGTGCTGCTGTTGTGCGAGCACCCGCACGTCATCACATTGGGTCGGAATGGCAAGCAAGAACACTTGCTCGCGTCATCGCGTTTACTCAAACAGATGGGCGTTGAGTTTTTTCCCAGCGATCGCGGAGGCGACATCACCTATCACGGGCCCGGCCAAATTGTTGGCTATCCAATTCTGAATCTCGCGGCGATTCGCCGCGATGTTGCCTGGTATGTGCGTCAGCTCGAGGAAGCCATGATTCGCGCGACTGCGGAATTCGGGATTATCGCGGGCCGCAAGGCGGGAATGACGGGCGTGTGGGTAGACGATGTTGCGAGTGCAACGAGTAGCGCGACGAACGTTGAGGCAGCGAAGGATGCGAACAGAAATCAGGGCGGCGCGGAAAAGCTCGCGGCAATCGGCGTGCATCTGAGCCGCTGGGTCACGTCGCACGGATTCGCGTACAATGTCTCGACCGATTTGCGCTATTTCGATTTGATCGTTCCGTGCGGCATTCGCGATAAGCGCGCGACATCGCTGGAACGTTTGCTCGGTCGCGTTGTACTTCGCGAAGAAGTCGCGCCCCGAATCGTCGTGCATCTGGGGGAAATTTTTGAACGCGACATGCGGATGGTCTCGCGGGAAAATTTAGAAGAAGTCTTGCAGGAATGCGAAACGCCGGCAGCGCATGCCACCGCTTGAATTCATGCCAGCGATTCGGAAAACTCGCCGGTTTCGCTTATCGGTTCGCCGTAGGATAATGGGGCGTCGCGCAGGGAGCAGAAAATGAGCTATCCGCTCACGCGGGAGCAGCACCTCGATTTGTATTACTACATGAAGCTCAATCGCATGCTCGACGAGCAGCTCGTGCGCTTGTTTCGCCAGAACGTGGTTGTCGGCGGGCTGTATTCGAATCTGGGCCAGGAAGCGACTTCGGTGGGCACCGCGTACGCGCTCGAAAAACGCGACTGGATTGCTCCAATGATCCGCAACGTGGGCGGATTGCTGGTCAAGGGCTACAAGCCTCGTGACATTCTGATGCAATACATGGCGCGCGTCGATTCGCCGACGATGGGCAAGGACGGCACCAGTCATTTTGGCGACATCAAAGTGCGGCACGTGGTTTCTCCCATTTCGATGCTCGGCGATTTGGTTCCGGTAATGGCGGGAGTGGCCATCGGTGGCCGCTACCTGGGCCAAAATATCGTGGCCATGACGTGGGTCGGCGACGGCGCCACGTCCACGGGAGCGTTTCACGAAGGGATGAACTTCGCGGCGACGCAACATGCGCCGCTGGTGCTCGTGGTCGAAAACAATCAGTGGGCGTATTCGACGCCCGTAGCGAAGCAGGTTCCGATTCACGATCTTGCGGACCGCGCCAAGGCGTACGGGATCGCGAGCGCCATCGTTGACGGCAACGATGTGGTCGCCGTGTATCAGACAGCGAGGGAAGCCGTCGATCGCTGCCGCAGAGGCGAAGGTCCGGTGCTGATCGAATCGAAAACGATGCGCATGAAGGGCCACGCGCAACACGATCCCGCCGAATATGTTCCCAAAGAGATGTTCAAGTATTGGGAGGCGCGCGACCCGATTGCGCGCTATGAGAAGTATCTGACCGAAAATAAAATCTGGGACGAGAAGACGAAGAAGGAACTCGACGCGCGCATCGATAAGGAGTTGAAAGAGGACCTCGAATTCGCCGAGAAGTCGCCGCTTCCGCCGCCGGAGCTCGCCGAGCAGGGCGTTTATTGCGATGGCTGCCACACGGTCGAAGCGGTTTGGAAGCGCTCGAAAACAGAAGTGACTCCGCCGAAATCGAGCGTCAAGCCGGAATGGGAAGTCACGGACTTCGGCGGCTTCGATCTGGCGTCGACGATGGCGAAGCAATCCGCCGCCGCGGGCGCGAGCGGCGGGAACGGTGGAAAGGACGCGAAGGCAGTTGCTCCAGCAGCGCAGAAAAACGCCGCGCAAAGACCGAATGGCGGCGCGTCGAAACCTCCGCAGCAGTCCGTGAGAAACTTTGAGCGGCAACAACCAGCCGGCCAGAACTTCAAGGGCCAGAAATCGTCAGGCCGGAAAACGAATGGCCAGCCCGAGAAATCGAGCGGCGTACCGCGCGTCCCCTTTGGCCGAGGGCCTAAAGGCAAAGAGGGGAGAAAATAATCATGGCTCCGGTCACGATGCTTGAAGCGATTCGCCAGGCGATTTTCGAGGAAATGGAGCGCGACCCGACGGTCGTCGCCATCGGTGAAGACATTGGTGTTTACGGCGGCGCGTTCAAGGTGACGGCCGGCTTGCTCGAACGTTTTGGCTGGGAGCGCGTGATCGACACACCCATCAGCGAAACGGCCATCATTGGCGCGGCCGTGGGCATGGGTTACCAGGGCCTGCGTCCCATCGCCGAATTGCAGTTCATCGATTTCATCGC
>DASRQP010000345.1:0-3099 GCA_035696585.1 Candidatus Acidiferrales bacterium
AGCACGCCGCCGTAAGCGAGAGCCAGACCCGCAACGCCTGCGCAAATCCCGAGCAGAACGCTTTCCGTAAGAAGCTGGCGGAAAATACGCCCGCGTCCCGCGCCGAGAGCCACGCGCACCGCCATTTCCTTCCCGCGTCCGGCGGCGCGAGCAAGCAGAAGGTTGGCGATATTAGCGCAGGCGATGAGCACAATGAGTCCCACGGCGCCAAAAAGAATCAGCAGAACAGGCTGAATGTCGCCGACGATTAGCAGTTTGAGGCTTTCTATTTGTGCCACAAGTTGCAGGCCAGGCCCGTGAGAGCCGTGGTATTGCTTGTCGAGCGCCTGCATCAAGCTGGTCATTTCGCCTCGCGCCTGCGCGATGCTCACGCCGGGTTTCAACCGGCCAATCGCGGTGAGGAAGTTGGAGTCGTGACTGTCAAGAAACTTGGCGTAGTCGGGGCTTTGCTCGATGGGAATCCACAATTGGCCGCGCGGATTTTGATCCGGGAAGCGAAAGCTCGCAGGCATCACGCCAATAACGCTGAACGCCTCGCGATTCAGCTCAATCGTTTTGCCAAGGATGCCGGGATCAGCGCCGAACTGGCCGCGCCAAAATGGCTCACTGAGCAGCACAACGTGCGCCGCGCCCTTAACGTCGTCCTGCGGCTCGAGCGTGCGCCCCACAAGCGGTGTGGCGCGCAAAGTCGGGAAGAGTCCAGCTGTGACAATGGCGCCATGGACGACGACGGGCTCGCCGTGGCCGGTCAGCGTCAAATCATCGTATTGGTATGCGGCCATCGTCGAGAACGATTGCGACTGCCGCTGCCAGTCGAGGAAGTTCAGGTAGGAGTCCGACCCGCGAACCACGCCTTTAGCGACGGCCTGCTGGGTTGTTTCATCGACGACCACAAGCTTGTCCGGCTGCGGGAACGGCAGCGGCTGCAGAACCACGGAATTCACCACCGAGAAAATCGCGGTGTTCGCTCCGATGCCCAGCGCCAGCGTAAGAATTGCGACCGCCGTGAAGCCCGGAGACTTCCGCAGTATGCGAACGGCGTAGCGAAAATCCTGAAGCAGCCCGGAGAAAAAACTAGGCGCTTCGCTGCCCGGCGCAATCGGCTCGCGATGAAATTCGCGTTCCACGGGACGCAGCCCGCGCGCCAGCAAATCTTCACCCCTCAGTTCGTCAAGTGCCGCCCGAAATGCCGCATCTTCGCTAACTCCGCGCGCGACCAACTCCGCGTAACGGTCATCCAGATGCTGCGCCACTTCCTCGGCGATTTCGTGCTCCCGCGCCGCCGCAAGTTTCAGCGGCTCAAGCCGCCGCAGAATTTCGCCTTTCCAGTTTGGCATTTTGAACCTCCCGTGCTACCCGCAGCCAGTCACTCCACCTCATGTCCTGTGCGCGTACGCCTGTAGCTCACGCCCCGTTGCGGCGATTTCCCGCAACTGACGTGAGGTTTTCCCGCGCGAGGGCCTCATGTCAGTCCCGACAAAGCACGGGAGGGACATGAGCTACAAACTTCATTCATAACGAAGCGCCACCATCGGGTCCACGCGCATCGCCCGCCGCGCCGGAATGTAGCACGCCGCCAGCGCAACAATAATCAGCAGAATCGCCACGCCGCCGAACGTCGCCGGGTCCGTCGGCTTAATCTCAAAAAGCAAACTTTGCAAGAACCGCATCATGGCCAGTGCGACCACGATTCCGAGGACGATTCCCGCGCCCGTCAGCAGCATTGCTTCGCGCATCACCATACGCAGCACATCCGCTCGCTGCGCTCCGATCGCCATACGCACGCCGATTTCGTGAGTGCGCTGGCTGACGGAAAAGGAAATCACGGCGTATAGTCCGAGCATGGCCAGCAGAACGGCGCACAAGCCGAACAGGGCGGCCAGGGAAGTTTCGTAGCGGCGCGGCGCTTCGGCGTTTCCCAGGATGGTCTTCAAGGTCTTCTCTTGCGGGATAGCCAGTTGCGGGTTCACGCTCCAAACGGCCTGGCGAATAGCACCTGCCGTCGCTGTGGGATCCATTTTCGTGCGAACTACAAGCGTCTCTGAGGCCTCCGAGTTCACCCAGAGCGGGAAATAGACCGCCAGAAGCGGTGCTTGATCGGATTCAGCACGAACGTCACCAACCACTCCAACCACGCGACACCACTTTTGCGTCTCGTTAAAATGGCCGCAGAAGAGATGCATTCCCAGCGGGTCGCGACCGGAGATGGCCTTGTGCGCAACGCTTTCTGAGACTACTACCACCGGCTGTCCACGATCCGCCTGCGAGAAGAATCGGCCCTTAACTAAAGACAAGCCGATTGCATGGAAGTATCCGGGGCTGACGAACTTGAATTCCCCACTTGGCTGTTCGGGTTCAGGAAGCGGCATTTCCTGGAAGTTGACGCTGTCGCCCCAATCCAAGCCCTCTAGCGGAAGCAAGCTGGTGAAGCCTGCGCTTTCGACCCCCGGCAGTTGCCTGACCTTTTCGGCTATGGAGTCGAAGGTATGATTACGCTCATCGAATACGTGCTGTATGTCCTGGGGCGTTGGATTCTGACCCAACGGGATCTGCACAAGCAGGTCGGCTGTGATCACGCGCTCTTCGTTCATCCACTGATTCGCGAGCACAACATGGCGCAGACTTTCAACCAGCAGCAAACACGCCGGTAGGAGCGCCGCACACAGAGCGATCTCGCTGATCACCAGGCCGGCGCGCACACGCTTGCCCTGTTTGCTGGCGCTCGTGGTTGGCCCAGAAGATTTCAGCGCCTCGCCGAGCCGGACTTGCGTGGCTCGCAATGCGGGAAGCAGTCCGAAGAACAACGTGGCGAGGATTGTGAGCGCGAGCGTGAACCATAGCACTGTCGAGTCCAGGCGTATTTGGTCCACGCGCGGAATCCCCACAGGCGCGGTCCGGACTAAGAGCCACATTCCTCCGTCGGCGAGGATCAGCCCGAGACAGGCTCCGGCCAAGGCTAACACCAAGGTCTCGGTGAGAAATTGCCGCGCCAGACGCCAACGATTGGCCCCGAAGACCGAACGTAGGGCAACCTCGCGCACGCGCTTGCTATTTTTCAGAAACAACAGATTCGCAAGGTTGGCGCAAACGATCAGGAGC
>DASRQP010000346.1:0-4864 GCA_035696585.1 Candidatus Acidiferrales bacterium
AGATTTTATTTTGGTTCCGAAAGTATCGGCATTATACGCGAAGCCTTCGCCCGATTTAGCTCTTTTTGCTGTCGCCGCGCGCAAATATGCTCGCTCCTTGAGTGTGCAATATTCGTGTGGTAAGGTTCGACGCATGAATCCCTACGCATCGCATTTGGGGGACCGCGATCCTCAGGAAGTGATCGCCGCGACAGCCGGCCAGCTCGCCTCCGCCATCCGCACGCTCGGTCCAGAACGCGCCGAGCAGCGGCCCGCACCGGGAAAGTGGAGCGTACGCGAAATCATCTGCCATTTGGCGGATTGCGAAGTCGTCTTCGCCTATCGCCTGCGCCAGGCGCTCGCCGAGGACCATCACGTTATCCAGCCCTTCGATCAAGATAAGTGGGCGAAGGTCTATGCTGCGTACGACGCACCCGCTGCGCTTGCCGTGTTTTCGTCGCTGCGTCGGTGGAATATCGCGCTGGTCGGCAGCCTGAAACCGGAAGCGTTCACCAAACGGCTCGCGCATCCCGAACGCGGCGAAATGCCGTACAAAGAGCTGGTCGAAACAATGGCCGGCCACGACATCAATCACCTCCGCCAAATCGAAGCCTTCACCACTCGCGTCGCCTCCGCGAGTTAGCTTTCTTCCCATCCAAATGTGAATTTTGGCAGCTTGGCCCGCATCGGCGGCCATTCCCTACTAACTTGGGGGTATTTTTGGTAAGCTGAGGCATATTCGTTGAATACGCGGGATTCCTTCCTGCATCCAATACGCCCCGGGGCCGATTGGTGGCCTCTAGTGGCGTCCTCGGAGCAGAGGGAAAGGGGACATGGCTTCAAAGCCATTTATCGAGGAAAGAGCGCACTTCCCGGCAAGGTTGCTTGGTAAGAGCCTAGTCGACCTGGTTGGCAAGACGCCTCTCCTGCGCCTCGACCGCCTCACTGCGGAATTCCCCAACGTTGAATTTTATTCCAAGGCGGAGTGGGCGAACCCCGGCGGCTCGGTGAAAGACCGCGCAGCCCTTTATATGATCCGTGAAGGCGAGCGCAACGGCGCTCTGCGCCCGGGCAAGACGATTCTCGACGCGACCAGCGGAAACACCGGCATTGCGTTGGCTATGATGGGAGCCGCGCTCGGCTACTCTGTGAAGCTCTGCATTCCTGCCACCGCATCGCTTGAACGCCTCGCAACTTTGCGCGCTCTCGGCGCAAACGTGATTTTGACACCCGGTGAAGAAAGTTCTGACGGCGCCATTCGTCGCGCCCGCGAAATCGCCGGCGAAAATCCCGCAAAGTATTTTTACGTTGACCAGTACAGCAATCCTGCTAATCCGCGCGCGCATTATGAAACCACGGCGCCTGAGATTTGGTCGCAGACGGACGGTACGCTGACCCATTTCGTCGCTGGGTTGGGCACCAGCGGCACTTTCATGGGTGTCACGCGGCGGTTGAAGGAATTGAATCCCGCCATTCGCGCCATTAGTGTTCAACCCGATGAAGCATTCCACGGCCTCGAGGGCCTGAAACACATGGCCACGGCGATAGTGCCCGCAATTTACGATGCGTCACTGGCGGACGCAAATATCACCGTGCGCACCGAAGAGGCATTCGCGACTGTGCGAAAGCTCGCGCGCGAGACTGGATTGCTGGTCGGCGTAAGTTCCGGCGCGGCCGTATGCGCCTGCCGCAAGGTTGCCGAAAGACTTGAGAGCGGCGAGCGAGCCGTGATCGTCACAATTTTCCCTGATTCAGGCGACCGCTACTTAAGCGAGCGCTTCTGGAACGAAGGATAGGGAGTCACGATGCTCATGCTGAAACAACCTTTGTTCGAACAGATCCAAGCGCACGGCGCGCGCGATTATCCTAATGAATGCTGCGGGGCTTTGTTGGGAAATGATGGCGGAACGGATCGCACGGTTCTTGGCCTGGTGCCGCTCGCGAATCAGCGCGACGATTCGCCGAGCAATCGCTTCGAGATCACTTCCGAAGATGTCCGTTTGGCCGAGAAGGCAGCCAGCGAAAAAGGCTGGGAACTGATTGGCTGGTATCATTCGCATCCGGATTCGCCCGCGCGTCCCAGCGATTTCGACCGCGAGCATGCCTGGCCGTGGTACAGCTACATTATTTTTCGCGTCGAGAAAGCTGAACCGCAGGAGATGCGCTCCTGGCGCCTCAATGATGACCGAACCTCGTACGCTGAAGAGGGCATCGAATACATTGCGGGCGCGCCAGCGTGAATCGTGATCTCTAAAGACTGAAGGAGATAATAACCATGGCTGTGAAGGTAATTATTCCGACGCCCCTCCGGCAATTCGCCGGTAAGCAGGAGAGCGTCAATCTCGAAGCCGGCACCGTCGGCGATGCATTGAATGCCCTCACGTCGCAATTCAGCGACCTGAAAAAACATCTCTATTCCGACGACGGGCGTTTGCGCAGCTTCGTCAACGTCTATGTCAACGATGAGGACATTCGCTATTTGCAGAAAGAAAAAACGGCCGTGCAGCAGGGAGACACGATCAGCATCGTGCCCTCGATCGCCGGCGGCTCGCAATAATCAATTCCAAAGGACAAAGAATCATGGCCACACGATTGACGCAACCCGTTCCAGTGTCCGCCGCCGAACCGGCGCTCAGCAAGCAGGAAGTCCTGCGCTACAGCCGCCACCTCATCATGCCGGAAGTCGGCATGGACGGTCAGCTCAAGCTAAAGAAGGCGAAAGTTCTGATGGTCGGCTCCGGCGGACTCGGCGCCCCGCTCGGCCTTTATCTTGCGGCTGCGGGAGTCGGCCGTCTCGGCATCGTCGACTTCGACACGGTGGATTTCACGAATTTGCAGCGGCAGGTTACATTTGGCACGAGCGACGTCGGCCGCAAGAAACTCGAAGCGGCGCGCGAACGCCTCGCGAATCTCAATCCTGAAATTCAAATCGACACATACGAGACGCGGCTCACCAGCGAAAACGCCCTCGACATTCTGAGTGACTACGACATTGTCGTCGACGGCACGGATAATTTTCCTACGCGCTATCTTGTCAATGACGCCTGTGTGCTCCTCGGCAAACCCAATGTCTACGGTTCGATTTTTCGCTTCGAAGGTCAGGCAAGCATCTTCGGCTATCCCGGCGGTCCCTGCTATCGCTGCCTATATCCGGAGCCGCCTCCGCCGGGTCTTGTGCCCTCCTGCGCCGAGGGCGGAGTGCTCGGCGTTTTGCCGGGAATTATCGGCTGCATTCAAGCCATGGAAACGATCAAGCTCATCTTCGGCAAGGGCGACTCGCTCGTTGGCCGTTTGCTTCTTTTCGACGCGCTCGGCATGCGTTTCCGCGAATTGAAGCTCAGGAAGAATCCCGAATGTCCGGTTTGCGGCGCGCATCCTACCGTGACGAAGCTCATCGACTACGCTGAGTTCTGCGGCGTTCGCGGTGAAGAAGCTCCGGCGCAAACCGTCTCGGTTCCGGAAATCACGCCGAAGCAATTGAAGCAGCGCCTCGACCGCGGCGATGATATTTATATCCTCGACGTTCGCGAGCCCCACGAATATCAAATCTGCAATTTGAACGGCCATCTGATCCCGCTCGGCGATCTTCCTAAGCGCGTCAGCGAACTGGACAGCTCTCGCGAGATAGTGGCACACTGCCGCAGCGGCAAGCGTTCCGGCGAGGCCGTCGAATTCTTGACGAAGGCGGGCTTTCACAAAATTTGGAACTTGAAGGGCGGAATTCTCGCCTGGTCGGATGAAGTCGATCCCTCCGTCCCAAAATATTAGACCGTTGCAGTAGCTTTTTGTTGTCATTCCGCCCGCCCTGAGTTAGCGAAGGGAGGAGCAATAGCGACGAGGAATCTGCTTTTGTTGGAGCGCAGCCAAGTCTTCGAATTCACGAATCATCAGTGGAGAGTCAAAAATGGCAGGCACCAAAATCCTAATCAAAGATAACGGCTCGATTCGCGTCGAGGGCGATTTCGAGATTGTCGATTCGCAAGGGCGGGTGTTTGGTCTTAACGGCCGCACCGCAGTTTCACTTTGCCGTTGCGGTCACTCAGCCAATAAACCATTTTGCGATGGCTCTCACAAAGAGTGTGGCTTCGTAAGCTCCATCGAAGCCCACGATCTCCCACCAGTGCCGCCTCCGAAAATGTAGTGCCGGACTACTTGCCCTCTGAGTATCGTTCTGGCAGGAATTTGCCAACACTGTTAGAAGGAACCCTGGCGTTTCAGTCGGTAACAATTCTACCCGTCATAAATTCCATTTCTGCCGAACTGCGTGCGCTATTGCCACTGCTAATGCTAGTAAACCAAATATGATGAACAGTTTACAAAAATACTAGTACTGTTCCAGAACGGCCAAATGGTTGCTCTCTAAGTCTATGTCTAGGCACGGGATTCGTGCGTCCGTCGGGGGGCTATTGCAAAGGCCAGTCGGTTTGCTGAAACTCATCACGCGGTTGAAGTGGGTCATCGTATGGCTCTTCGTCGGAGCCTCGTTCCTTGTATTCCTCTGGACGCTTCGCCACACCCATTTTTACCCGGACCCGCTTCTCGAGCGTTATCTCCAACTCGCCAGCAGCGTCCTGGCATTCACGTTTGCCGCAAACGCCCTGGTACGTTTCCGTGGCATGCACGACCGCATCACGCTTATTCTCGCCTTCGCCTTTGGACTTGCCGGCCTCATCGAAATGGGCGCAAACCTCGCTCCCACGCTGGCAGGGCCTGCACTCACCGTCCCGTTGGCGTGGATGGTTAGCCGGACGTTGCTTGCAATCCTGCTTGTGGCGGCGCTGCTCGTCGACCGCAACCTCCCGCTTTCCCGCGAGCCCAACAAGGAAATCGCGTGGGCGCTGCTGATCGTTGGCGCCGTTTCCTATCTCACCAGCGTGGTCTTTTT
>DASRQP010000347.1:0-2819 GCA_035696585.1 Candidatus Acidiferrales bacterium
AAAAACAAAAGAGGAGAAATAGAAAGGCGATTCCCGCCGCGAGGTGGAGCACGACGAAAACGTAGTAATGAATGGTCGGAGTCGGCCAAGCGAAGTCGTACAGGGCGGTGAAAAACAGAATAAGTAGGAGCCCGACGCGAACTCTCTTCATGATTCTCTTCGAAACTGAAGGATGGCGCGGCGACGCGGCAAGATAGAGATCGCTGTCAAATCATCTACTCCCGAGCAATCGAAATTGTATCCGGAAACTGCCGAAACCGCCGGTCTAAATATGGCCACGTGACACCACATAAGCCCATTTAAATCTTGCAATAGTCGGGACAAACCTGCGAGCAGGAGTTAACCGAATTCACAGGCGCGCTGCAATAATGGAAAAGCATTATGCGGGCAGATTGCTGGTTTTTGTCGAGCAGCCGTTTGCCTCGGTGATACACTCGGCGTTTTTGATGGCGTAAGGGGGACACGGTGCCGCAACACGCGCAGAGCCCAAAGAAAAGCATGACTACACTTTCCGCCAGCGAGATGGCTGCGGCCATTCGGCGAAGAGAAATACTGCCGACGGAGCTCGTGGAAGCCCATCTGGAGCGAATCGCGCGGCTGAATCCGCAGTTGAACGCGTTTGCTCATGTGGACACGGAGGGCGCGCGGCGGCAAGCGAAGGAAGCTGATGCGGCGCTGGTTAAAGGAAGTGAGATCGGGCCGCTGCATGGCGTTCCGCTCAGCATCAAAAGTTCGATTGATGTGGCGGGGTGGCCATGCGACTGCGGGTCGCGTTTGCGCGCAGGGTACGTTGCGGAACATGACGCCACGCTCGTCGCGCGGCTCCGGCAGGCTGGCGCGATTTTTCTCGGGAATACCAATACGCCCGAACTGCTGATGGCTTACGAAACGGACAATGTCGTACGCGGGAGGACGAATAATCCGTGGGACCTTCAGCGCACGCCGGGAGGCTCGAGCGGAGGCGAAGCGGCAGCCATAGCTGCGCGTTGCTCGGCAGGAGGCGTGGGCAGCGACGGCGGGGGGTCCGTTCGCGTTCCGGCTCATTTCAGTGGGATCTGCGGGCTGAAACCGACTCCGGGACGGATTCCGGCGACTGGCCACTTCCCCGTTTCGAGTGGGCCGTTCGCGCTGCTCGGTGTCGTGGGGCCGATGGCGCGCACGATACCTGATTTGGAGATTCTTTTCGAAGTGATGGCGGGGCTCGATTATCAGGATCCGTCGTCCGCGCCTGTTCCTCTGCGGCGACCCGGTGATGCGGAGCTTGAGCAATTGCGCGTGGGATTTTTTGAGGAAGACGGTGTGACTCCCGTGACGCCAGAAACACGCGCGGCGGTGCGAAGTGCGGCTGCTGCGTTGAATGCCGCTGGCATGACCGTTGAGAAATTTCTGCCCGACGGATTGGGAGAAGCCCGGCGACTTTGGTGGAATCTTTTTGGACGCGCGGGAGGACTTGTGCTGAAGCCTCTCTTGGAAGGCCAGGAGTCGCAGTTGAGTCCGATACTAAGAGAATTTACGGGCATCGTGCGCAAGGAACCGCCGCTGACCGTCGAAGAGCTGATGAGCACTTTGCTTGAGCGCGATGATTTGCGAGGACGGTTCCTGCGGCAAATGGAGCGATACCCGATTCTGCTGTGCCCTGTGTGCGCGATTCCCGCTTTCAAGCACGGTGAGCGCGAGTGGAGGGTCGACGGGCGCAGAGTCGATTACTTGCAAGCGATGAGTTACAGCCAGTGGTTCAACCTTCTGGGCAATCCAGCGGTTGTCGTGCCCGTGGGGCGATCTCCGGAGGGTCTGCCCATCGGCGTGCAGGTGGTCGGGCGACCCTTCGAGGAGGAGATCGTCCTCGCCGTCGCACGCAAAATTGAGGAAGGGTGCGGGGATTTGCGCGAGCCAAACATCCAAACCGCAGGCGCGTAGAGCTGCGTGGATATTTACTCGCGCCGCGCGCTGGTGGCGTTGCCAAAATCCGCGACGCCGATTCTGATGATTGCTCCGTGAAGCTTCCAGTATTCGGCGCTTCCCCGCGGAGGCTGAGGGGGACGTTCGCCAGTTCGCGGCTGTTGGGCGGCGCTTTGCGGCCGTTCAGTCCAGATGCCATAGACGCGTCCGTTGAGGGCCGCCAGCCCCGTGTAATCTCCCAGGAATACTCCAGTCGCGTCGAAGGCCTGCGTGGTCCAAGCATAATTTTGGAAGGTTTGGCCGGCGTCGGTCGAGCGGGCCAGCGTGACAGTTTCATTTCTGTTCTGCGGATCGGCGCGGCGGTCGTAAAAAACAACGTCGGCGGAACCGTCAGACGGATCCACGGCCAGCCACTGAAAAAATTGATCCTCTCCATTGTGAACCGCATCGCTGTTTACGCGAACTGCCGGGCTCCAGCTTTTGCCGTGATTCGCGGAGGTAGAACAAAAAACATCAACGTCGCCATTGCGATAATCGCTCCAGGTTACGTAAAGGCGGCCGCCTTTTGCATCGCCGCGAGGATCAATGGCGATTTGCGGGAAACCGTTGGTGCGAGACAACGCTTCGATCGTGAACATTATCGGAGCCGTATCGATTATGTTGCGCGTGCGCGTGAATGTGCGCCCGCCATCACGAGAAGTCGTGAAGACGATGTGATTTCCATCTCCCCAGACGGCGTAGAAAGTGCTGTCAGGACCGACCACGCCTGCAAAACCTTCGAGCGCGCCGTTGTCATCACGCGGCAGACCGGGATGATTGTCAATCTCGATTGGCTGCGACCATGTTTTGCCGTCATCGGTGGAGCGGACAAGCATCAGCTCCGAATCTTTGACGGTCCAGCGCGTCCAGCCGATGTAAAG
>DASRQP010000348.1:0-2321 GCA_035696585.1 Candidatus Acidiferrales bacterium
CGCTGCCCCACCAGATACGAAATCACGCCGTAGATGCCCACGCACGAAAGCACCAGCGCCAGCGCCGCGAAGATTCCGAGAAGAATCATCGAAAGCCTGCGCGCGGCAAAAGAATTCGCGAGAACTTCATCGAGCGTTTGCACGCTGTAAATAATTTCGCGTGGGTCGAGCTCCTGCACCGCGCGCCGAACTGGACCCATGATCGCAGTGGGATCGCCTTTCGTGCGCACCACCACCGCCACCGCATCCGCAACCAGCGGCATCAGCTTTTCGGGAAGCTGCATGAAGGGATACTCGAACTGCGCTTCAACGGCTGCCTTCGCATCGCCGCCGGGTCCCCACTGTTTCACGTGGCCAACCACACCGACAACTTTAGCTTCCACGGCGAAGAGCGCTATATGGACGCTCTTGCCAATGGGATTTTCATTAGGAAAATACATACGCGCAAAAACATCGTCGATGACGATCACCACGGGCGCATTCTCGTTATCTTCCGCCGTGATAAAGCGTCCGCGCTCCAGAGTGACTCCCATGGCCTTCTGGAATCCGGCTTCGACGAAATAGCACAGTCCCTGTGGCATGTCATTAATAGTGGCGGGCTTCGGTTGGCCGTCGATCCAGAACGGCAAAACGGTGTCGTGAATCATCGGGCGCGCGCCGAGCGTCACGGAGACGGCTTCAACGCCCGGGATCGAGTACATCTTGTCGTCGAACTGCCGCAGCCGCGCGCGAGTTTCCGCCGAAGTGGTCGCAGACGTGGACGGCATCGACAGATCGAAAGTGATCGCGTGGCTCGGATTGAAACCCGGGTTGACGCGCCAGAGCGCGGCCAGACTGCGAATCATCAGCCCGGCGCCGACCAGCAGAATCAGTGCCATCGCGACTTCGACGACGACGAAAACTCCCTGCAGCCTGTGACGCGCGCCGCTCGAGCCGCGGCCGCTCTCCTTGAGCACTTCCTGCAAATTCGCGCGCGAAGCTTTCAGCGCCGGCGCCAGACCGAAAACAATTCCAGCGAAAAGAGAAACGCCGAGCGTGAACAGCAGAACTCGCGAGTCGAGAGAAACGTCGCTGGCGCGTGGCAACGTTCCCGGTAATGTGTTGAGCACCGCGTGCGTGGCCCAAAAAGCCAGAAGGAGCCCAAGCGCGCCGCCCAAGCCGCTCAGCAAAATGCTTTCGGTGAGAAGTTGGCGAATCACGCGCAAATGGCTGGCGCCGAGCGCTGCCCTAATCGCAAATTCACGCGAGCGCCCCATCGAACGCGCCAGCAGAAGATTTGCAACGTTCACGCACGCAATCAGCAGCACAAATTCAACCGCGCCCAGCAGCACCAGCAAGAATGGCTGCACGTTCCCGACGATGTCTTGCTTCATGGAGACAAGAGTGATGCTGGAGTCCCTGTTGGCCTCGGGATAAGCGATGGCGAGATTGCGCGCGACATCCTTCATTTCCGCCTGCGCCTGACCGATCGTGACTCCCGGTTTCAGACGCCCGATCGCATGCGCGCTCATATCAATGCGACGGTCGCGGAAGGAAGGATCGCTCCACTGGCCGAGCGGAATGTAGATGTCATACGCCTGGCCATAAAAGGAAAAGCTTGGCGGAGTTACGCCGACGACGGTGTAAGACGCGCCGTTGAGAACCAGCGATTTGCCAACGATCCCAGCAGAAGCTCCGAATTGGCGTTGCCAAAAGCCTCCGCCGAGAATCACGACCGGAGCAGCGCCCAACTGGTCGTCATCGGTGCGAAAAGTGCGCCCCAGAACGGGTTTGACGCCAAGAGTCGAAAAAAAATCAGCGGAGATCATGTAACCGCTGACGCGCAAGGCTTGCGACCCGCCCGTGAGGTTGTAATCCTCGTGGCGGTACATCGCCATGGAGGAAAAAGACTTTGACTCCCGCTGCCAGTCGAGGAAATTCAGATACGTGACGTAGCCCTGCGTCGCGCCCGGCGCTTCTCCGTAAACCGACGCGAGCTGTTCAGAATGCGGGTATGGCAGAGGGTTCAGCAGCACGCCATTGACCACGGAAAATAACGCCGTGTTCGCTCCAATTCCCAGCGCCAGCGTGAGCACCGCAATCGCCGCAAATCCCGGCGACTGCCGCAGTATCCTCAACCCGTAACGAACATCCTGTAGCAGTTTCCCCATCGCGGGACCTCCGGGCAATTTTCCGCCATCCTAACAGAATTCCCCGCATTCGCCACAGCTCCACTTTCTTTTTCAGCTCCGGGAATTGCTCTCGCGCCTCGCTCTCCGTATCTTGTTCCCCGTATCTTGTTTTCCGCATCTCGCGTCTCGAACCTCGCCCTTGCCTTTCGT
>DASRQP010000349.1:0-9847 GCA_035696585.1 Candidatus Acidiferrales bacterium
TTCACCTTCGTGACGCCGGGAGTGGTCGTGGCGAGTTTGTACGCTTCGTAGCGTGCGGCGTCGCTGGGCACTGTGCCAGAGAGCGTGACGACGCCATCTTTGACAGCGACCTGCAAGCCGGAGTCTTTGGTTTGCGGGTCAGAAAACATTTGCGCTTTGATGGTGGTGGCCAACTGCGCGTCGTTGGGTTTTGTCGCGCAACCGAGGGCGAGAGCGGTGAACGTGGCCAGCGAAAGGAGTAGAGCGGTTCTCGTTCTGCGCATTTTTATTCCCCCCTGCACATCATTTTCCGCATTCCGTGGCATGGATGCAACCAAATCTGAAGGAACGGCTGAGTGGAATCATTATATCGAGTTGATCGGGACACGACATATTTTTTGATGCTACGTCTGTGAGTAGGGCTGCTCTTTGCCGGGGATGAGATGTTAAACCGCGTGGGGAAAAGCCTCAGGTCAGGTGTCGCGGCTGCGGTGCCGACGGGACCCTTCGTGTGTCAGGGCAGGCCTGAGCTACGGCGGCGAGGCGTGGGGCTTTGAGGATGGAGCGCAACTTTTTGGGTTGGTAGGTGTTTAACCTATGAGAGTTGAGTAACCGATTGTAGAAGATCCCCACCCTTCGCGAAGACCGCTCAGGATGGGGCACCCGAAAAGGCAAGGCAGACAGGCTTGTGCCACATCGGCGAGAATGATGCAGAAGCAAGCGGTTTTTTTCGTTCTGGGGTGTAATTAGGAGAAAAGGGATGCGAATCCAGAAGAGTATTGGTGTGTTCGTTGCAGGGATTTTGCTGATTGTGATGAGCGGATGTAACGCGGGTTCGATGAACACGACACCTCCGCCGCCTCAGATGGGAAATGTGTTTTCGATTGGCACGGACGCACCGGCGTCGTTGCCGAGCGTGGTTTCGTTTCAAGCGTTGATTACCGGCGTGACGGTGAATAATTCGGGCGGGTCGCTATCGGTGTTGACGAATCCGGTGAGCATGGATTTTGCGAAGCTCGACGGATTGCACGATCTGATCGATCTCGACAGCGTGCCACTGGGCACGTACACGAGCGTGACGATTACCGGGTCGACTCCGGTGATTGGATTTCTGGATACAACGCAGTCGCCTCCTGCACTGAATTCGATCAACGCGACGCCGACGACTTTTTCGGTGACGGTGCAGTTGGCGAAGCCGCTGGTGGTGGATGAAAACGACCTGGTTGGATTGATGATTGATCTGGATTTGTGGCAGACGATTCAGACCACGAACGGGCAAGTGACCGGGACGATCAATCCGACGTTCGATGTGCGCGGGTTGACTGCGGACGACTCGGAAGCGGAGATCGATGATTTTCGAGCCGGAGTGGTCAGTGTGGACACGAGTTCGGCAGCGTTTACGGTGCAGGGAATTCACAGCCGACAGTGGAACGTGACGACAAACGCGCAGACAGAGTGGGACGACGGCGGTTCACTTGCGAACTTGACGACGAATTCGATCGTGGAAATCTCCGGGAAAATCGACCCGGTGACGCACGGGATCGACGCTGATGAAGTTGAAATCGTTTCGCAGGACCATTTCTTTCTGGGCGGACTGATCACGTTTATCAACCCGGCGAGCCCGAGTCCGGCGACACAGATTGATGTCTACACGCGAACAGAACTGCCGGATCTTTCGATGACGGCGCCCATCGGACAAATCAATCCGCTGGCACTGAATGGTTCGGAAAAGTATTACATTGCGGACTTCCACAATCCGCTGACGGCGCTTCTGTTCAGCAATACGACTCTGGCGCCGGGGCAGCGCGTGGGAATCGGTGGCGCGTTGAACGGGACAGCGAACTCGCAGACGCTCACCGTGCACCGCGTAGTGCTTGAACGGCAAGGGCAGCAGGGTGATTGGGTTCCTGGAAGCACGCAGATACAGGCCGGGAACGCGGGAAGTTTTCAGTTGAACGATAATTTCCTAGCGGGAGTGTTGCTGCCGCAGCCAGTGACGGTGGTTACGACGAACTTCACGAATTTCGTCAACTTGAGTGGGCTTTCGGCACTCACGGGGACGCAGCCGATGAAGTTGCGCGTTGTGGGCTTCATTTTGATGGACCAGCAAACGAATCAGCCGGTAATCGTGGCTCGCCGAGTGGAGTTGGTGACGCCCGTGACGGAGTAAAACAGAGTCACAAGTAGATTGGAAAACTGATTGCTCGACAGTGAACCGCTCCGCCCGGGGAAATCCTGGCGGGGCGGTTTTTTATTTGAGTTGAGCAAGGGATGACGCGAATAAGTGTCAGGACTTGACGGGTGCGGGGCGGCGGGCAGACGGGAAGAGGGACATGACTTTGCGGCGCGCGGCGGTGGTTTTTGTTTCCGTGCCGAGAGCGAGAAGATACGCGGCGACCGTGGCGCCGGCGGTGATCAGGAGCACATAGACAAAATGAACGAGAGTGAGATTCCAGAGTCGCCGCTCGCCAAGGATGCGCGAACGGAGGAGGAAAACGATGGGAAAGTGCGTTAAGTACAGGGTGTAAGAAAAGCCAGCGAAGAGGCGAGCCGGTTTGGCATAAAAGGCGGGAGCGGATTTTTCAGGCGCTTCGACGACGGCGTAAATCCACAGGCCAAATGCCAGCGCGACGATTGCGTCCATCAGAAACGGAGAATTTAAGGGATGCGCGACGCTAAGTCCGAGGACGAGGACGAGCGGAATTGCGGCGGCGATGATGGCTCCGGAGAATCGGGCGGGGGACCATTTGACGACGCGGGAAATCGCGATAGCGCCTCCCAGAAGCCAGACCAGAAAATACAAAGCGATGGTGTAGCCGACGGACCACGTGACGACAATCGCCAGCACGAGATAAGTAATGCGCATGGAGGGACGGTAGCGCTTGACGAGCGCGCAGAGGGCCATTGGGAAAATAATGTAGTACCAGAATTCGTAGCTCAAGCTCCAGAGAGGTGCGTTCGACCCAAGGGGCTGAACCAGAATTCCCTGAAGATAGAATAGATTTCCGACGAAATTGCGGAAGGTCTCAAGGCTAGCAATGCTGTCGGTGAAGAGATTCGCGACGGGATGCCGGTAAAGCGGGGCGGTGGCAGCCATCGCCATGCCAATGCGATCCAGGATGCTGCAGAGAATCAGCGAGGGGATCAAAACGAGGCTGAGGCGCGTGATACGGTTGACGAGATATGCGGTCCATGACCATTTGTGCTGCTCGAATGAGTCGGCAATGCTAGAGACGATGAAGAATCCGCTGAGGACGAAGAAAACGACAACGGCTTGATGCCCGAGAGCGGTCGCGGCATAAAACGCGGAAACGAGCGGCGAATGGTGGGGCAGATCGTGATAGTCGACGAAGAAGAGTCCGCGGACATGGCCGACGAGGACAGCGAGAGCGGCGACGCCGCGAGCCATGTCCAGATGGACCGAAGCGCGTTCGGTGAGACGCGATTTTCTGGTGCCGGGTAACATTCGGCTGCTTCGGTATCCATTGGCGCGCGAGGCGAAAGGATTTCGTACAGGCGCGCAGAGTGCAGAGGATTATGGCCTAGAGAAGAGCCGAGAGTCGAGAGCAAGGAATCGAAAATCATCCCTACAGAAACCGTCGGCGTACACAAAACCGCAAAGAGCGAAGGTCAAAAACCCCCACCCTCCGCACCAAACGCGGAGGATGGGGCGCCCGAAAAGGCAAGGCGCACAGGCGAAAGCCTGCGCCACAAAACGAGGCTCAGCGAGAAAGAACAGAAGCAAAGAGCACACCCTCCGCACAGGATGCCCCGACATCATCGTCGTGTAAACCTCGAGTGGACCCGCCGTTCTTTCGGCACGGCTGCACTTCCTGCGTCAGTGTAAGAGGTCGTGCCCTGACAAAGGCCGTTTTATGAGATGACTCTGACTCGATTATTGCTTTTCGACGCGGGAGGCAATGACTTGGCTGCCGTTGATTTGAACCTCGATGGCGAGAGGCGGGCGCATTCCGGTGCCGGCGACGATGGCTCCGCGAACGAGGCCGTTGGGTCCGCTGCCGTATCTGGCGAGGTCATAAAGCGTCCGGGTGCAAGGGTCAACGACCATGGGATGGGCAGCGGTGAAATGATATTTGCTGCGCAGTCTTTCCGTGTCGGTGACGAATTCCAGATCACATGTGCCGTAGGGAGAGCGGAGCGAGAAGGCCCAGTATGCGTTGCCGGGAAGCCGGACGACCATTGCAGGGAAGCTATCGCTGGGCGTGTTGCGATACGTAAATCTTTGTGTCGACCAAGGGCGTGACAACTGGTCGGTGGTGGCTACTTGTCCGGGAGCAACCGGCAATGCTTGTGTTAACGCGACGGGCTGAACGGCTGGGGCTGTGTTGACGGGCACGTCGGCAATAGGGTCTGAATGTTCTCCGCGAGTTGAAGCGCGCGCCCACCAAATGGCCACAACCAGCAGGATCACAAGCGAGGCGCCTCCCGTCGTCAAGGCGTAGAGCTTTTGGCGTTGCGCGGCGGCGGCAGTTTTTGTTCGCGGGACGCCGGGAATTTCCGGCTGGGCTACCGTGAAGGTAGCCGGTTTCGTTACTGTGCTGAACGGTTTGTCGTTAATTTTCCCGGGCATTTTGCTGGGCCTACCAAAGACCGGTGAAATTCGAGTGCGATGTGTTGAGCTTGCACCGGGGAGGTGCGAAAAGCAAGGTGGATGGGTACAGAGAGTAAACCCTAGGGGAAAGAACGCGAAAAACGAAACGTGAAAATCGAGACTCGAAAATCGAAAGTCGACCCGACACGAAACGTCCCATTCCTGCATTCCTTCCTGCGTCAGGGCAGGTAGGGTAAACGGGACGCACAAACCGCAAGAAACGAAAATCGAAAAGTGAAAAGCGAAAATCGAAAGGTGAAACTCGAGAATCGATAAGCGAAAAGCCCCACCCTTCACAAAAACCGTTCAGGATGGGGCACCCGTAAAATCCCTCAGGAGCAAGAAGAGACCCGGCGAAAAGTCAAAAACCCCACCCTCCGCCAAAGGCGCGGAGGATGGGGGCACCCGCAAAACCCGCTCCGAATGAGGAGGATGGCACCTGCGGCTAAGGAATTTGTAGAACGCAAAAACGCGCGGCTAGTGGACCCATTTTACGCGGAGGGAATGGTGGGTGATGTAGTCCTGCAGATTGGCGAGGCAAAGAAGGATTTCGAGGACCTTTTCGTTGTCAGCGGGATCGCGATCGAATTGGCCCTGTGCGAGCGCGTGAACGGTACTTGGCGCGTCGGCGAGGAGCCAGGCGAGAATTTCTTCGTCGACCAGGCCTGCTTCAATGCACCGGGCGCGCACTTGATCCGCGCGTTCAATTACCATTTCGAGGAAATGATCGAGGCAAACACCGTCGACCGTCAGGGCCGGGAGAATCTCTTTTCCGCAGCCGTCCACATTGCAACGACGAGCCATCGCGTTTCTGCTTTCCCTGCCCGCGAGGGAGACGGGTAAGGTGGAGAGAATCATACTCCTGTTTTGGCGTTGCGTGTGCGCGGGTGTGCTCGGAGAGCAAACGGGCAGTTTTTAGTCATCTTGAGAGAGAGGCGGGGCGGCGAAGAGAGAGAGTCGCCGTCCCGCCGGGGGTTGCAGGTGAAGACTTGGTCTTGCGCTAGCGCGATTCGATGTGAATCGTGCCAGAGCCGGTGCGGAGCTCGACCGTTGGCCCGCCGGAGCCCACTTTGCCGTGCAAATCGCGCGGACTGATCGTTCCTTGAACGGTGATGGGGAATTTCGAATCGATGCTGCCCGAGTTGGTGTGCGCATAGAGCTCAAACGAAGTTTGCTGCGGGAGTTCGACCGTCAAATCGCCTGAGCCGGTGCGGAGGCGCCAATCGCTCGTCGGAGTGCCTTGCGCGCGAATGTTTCCGCTGCCCGTTCCGACGCGGACCGCGCCTTTCACGCCATTGATTTCGACAGTGCCGGAGCCACTGGAGGCTTCGACGTCGCCGGAGCCGGTTTGCGAGAGGGTGATATCTCCGGAGCCGGTAGAAGCGTTCATCGCGCCTGCGACGCCTTCTGCGTGAATACTACCGCTGCCGCTGCCGGCATGCACCTTGCCCTTGATGTCGGAAAGCCTGATGTCGCCGGAGCCTGCGCGAGCCGTGGCGTCGTTGCCGATGCTGGAAAGTTTCAAATCGCCGGAGCCGGTGGTGGATTCCACGGGGCCGGCCACGCCGTCGACAGTCTGATTGCCCGAGCCGGTGGCCGAATGAAGGCGCGTCTGAGCGGGCGTGACGATTTCGTAGCTGATGGAGATATTTCGCATCATGTCCCGATCGGTGTCGTGGCCAATGGTGATGGTGTTGCCGCTCTGTTCGATGGGAGGATGCTGCTCGATATATTGAATGCGCGATTCGGCGTCTCGTTCGCCAGAAAACCAGTTATCGTTGGCACGAATCCTAGCGTGGATTTCCACTTTGCCGGAGTCGCCCGTACGCACGGTGATGTTTCCCGAGCCTGTGGCGACGTCCATCTCCACGGGCCCGCTTACGGTAAGAGTCTTGTCAAAATGGCCTTCTGCCGCGGCGCGGGCCGGCGCGGGAGCCATTGCAGCCAAAATGGCAAGCGCGAAGGCCGCGCTCGCGAGTTGCAAGTTCTTCGTCAGCTTCATAATCGGATTCACTCCTCTTGAATTTAATGGGCCTATGTATGGAACGCAAAAGCGTCGCTAGAAGTTCAGACGCACGGCGAGGTAAAGGGTGAGCAGAGACCGAGTTTGTAGTTGATAGTCGAGAGTTGGATGACTCGCGAAAAACCCCACCCTTCACAACCCCCGTTCACTTCACTGAAGACGTTCACTGCAGGCAGGATGGGGCACCCGGAAAAGCAAAGGCGCACAGGCTGAAGCCTGTGCCACGGGTAAACAGGACGGGCGCTCGGGAAACCTAAAGGATCAAATCAGGAGTTGCGGCCGCAGCATTTTTTGTATTTTTTGCCGGAGCCGCAGGGGCAAAGATCGTTGCGGCCGATTTTGGCTCCGGTGCGAACTTGCTTGGGGGCTTCGGCTTTTTCAGAGCCGGTCTGCAATTGCAAATCCTGCTGGGCGCGGCGCTGACGGCGTTCGATCTGCTTGGCCTCTTCTTCGGGGCGAGCGGGCTGCATCAAGAAAAGGAAGCGAACCGTTTCGGTATCGATGCGGCCCATCATTTCCTCGAAAAGCTTGAAACCTTCCTTTTTGAATTCGACTAGAGGATCCACCTGGCCGTAGCCGCGCAGACCGATACCTTCCTTCAAGTGATCGAGGGTGAGGAGGTGGTCCTTCCACTGCGCGTCGACGATATCGAGCATGATGTGGCGCTCGAGCCAGCGCATCACTTGCGCGCTGAATAGTTTTTCTTTTTCCTCATAGCGCAATTTTGCTTTGACGATGAGTTCGTCGAGAAGCGTGTCGTGATCCATCTGCAGCGGATCGATTCCGAGAGCTTTGATGTCGAGGCCGAACTGCTTGAGAATTTCGCCGGAGAGTTGGGCGACATTCCACTGATCAGCATGCTGCTCGCGCGGGCAATAGGTGTCGACAAGATCGGCGAGCAACTCCTCACTGAGCGCGAGAATTTCGTCCTTCTGGTCTTTTCCTTCGAGGACGGCGCGGCGAATGGAATAAATCGTTTCGCGCTGCTTGTTCATCACGTCGTCGTATTCGAGCAGGTGCTTGCGGGCTTCGAAGTTCTGGGCTTCGACGGCTTTCTGCGCGTTCTCAATGCGCTTGGAAATCAGGCGCGACTCGATCGGGATGCCTTCCTTCATGCCGAGCATGTACATGAATTTCTGGACGCGTTCGCCGCCGAAGATGCGGAGCAAATCGTCTTCGAGCGAAAGATAAAAACGCGAGGAGCCAGGATCGCCCTGGCGTCCGGCGCGGCCACGCAACTGATTATCGATGCGGCGGGCCTCGTGGCGTTCGGTACCCAGAATGTGCAGGCCGCCCATGGCGACCACTTCATCGTGTTCCGTCTTGCATTGTTCGGCGTACTGGTCGTAGAGCGGCTTCCATTGCTCCAGGGGCACTTGGAAGATTTTGCCTTCCTGCTGAAAAAGAACCATGGCGACATTGCCTATGCCGTTTCCGCCGGCTGCCGCTTCTTGCGGAATTTCCTTGGGAGTTTCAGTGCCGGCGGGATGCTCGTCGCCATTGCCGATGACGGCACTCGCGGGCGCATACGGAATGGCGAGCTTGTTCTTTAGGCAATAATCGCGCGTCATGGCTTCGGGATTGCCGCCGAGCAGAATGTCGGTGCCGCGGCCAGCCATGTTGGTCGAGACGGTGACAGCGCCCTTGCGTCCCGCCTGCGCGATGATTTTCGCTTCGCGCTCGTGCTGCTTGGCGTTCAAGACTTGGTGCGGGATGCCGTGTTTCTTGAGCAGTTCGGCGATTTTTTCCGATTTCTCAATCGAGATGCTGCCGATGAGCACGGGCTGGCCGCTCTCATGCAATTGCCGGACGCCGCTCATGTGGGAGCCGTCTTCCTGAATGATGCCATTGACGACCGCTTCGAATTTCTCGAGTTCCGTACGATAGACCACGTCGGGATTCTCGAGGCGAATCAGAGCGCGGTTCGTGGGAATCACGACCACGTCCAGGCCGTAAATTTTATTGAACTCTTTCGCTTCGGTTTCCGCCGTACCCGTCATGCCGGAAAGTTTTTTGTACATGCGGAAATAATTCTGGAACGTGACGGTGGCGAGCGTTTGATTTTCGCGCTCGATTTTCACCGATTCCTTGGCCTCGATGGCCTGATGCAATCCGTCGGACCAGCGGCGGCCGGGCATTTGGCGGCCCGTGAATTCGTCGACGATGATGACTTCGCCTTCTTTCACCACGTAGTCAACATCGCGCGTGAACAGGGAGTGCGCGCGGAGGCCCTGATAGACGTGATGAATGAGTTCGAGGTTCTGCGGGTCGTACATGTTGGGCAAATCGAGCAGGCGCTCGCATTTCGCGACGCCTTCCTCGGTGAGCGTCGCGGTCTTGTGCTTTTCGTCGAGGGTGTAGTCAATATCCTTGATGAGCTTGGGAATAATTTTGTCGATGCGGTAATACTTGTCGGTGGATTCCTCGGCGGGGCCGGAAATGATCAGCGGTGTGCGCGCTTCGTCGATCAAGATGGAATCGACTTCGTCGACGATACCGAAATGATGGCCGCGTTGGACGCAATCGGCGAGATCGTACTTCATGTTGTCGCGCAGATAATCGAAGCCGAATTCGTTGTTGGTGCCGTAGGTGATGTCGGCGGCGTAGGCGGCGCGGCGCTGCACGTCGTCGAGATCATGAACGATGACGCCGACGGTGAGGCCGAGCGTTTTGTAAATGGGGCTCATCCATTCGGCGTCGCGTCGCGCGAGGTAATCGTTGACGGTGACGATGTGGACGCCGCGTCCCGCGAGGGCGTTTAAATATGCGGGAAGGGTGGCCACGAGAGTTTTTCCTTCGCCGGTTTTCATCTCGGCGATTTTGCCTTCGTGCAAAACCATGCCGCCGATGAGCTGCACGTCGAAATGGCGCATGCTGAGCTTGCGGCGGCCCACTTCGCGGACCAGGGCGAACGCGGGCACAAGAACAGGCGCGAAAGCTTCCTGCATTTTTGCGCGGTATTCGGGGTCCTTGATGTCGACGCCTTCGAGCTTCGACGTGACCTGCATCTTCAATTCGGCCGTCTTAATGCGGAAGTCGTCGTCGGCGAGCTGCTGCATTTCAGGCTCGAGCGCGTTGATCTGCGCGACGATCGGCTGAAGTTTCTTGATGTCGCGCTCGTGCTTCGTCCCGACGAAAAACGCAATTATATTTTCAACAAACCTATCGGCATCCATGCTTTGGTGTTGGATGCTTGCTTTCGAGCAAGCGTCGCAAGCCTCTCTTATGGCCGG
>DASRQP010000350.1:0-10321 GCA_035696585.1 Candidatus Acidiferrales bacterium
GGCAGCGAGCAATCGAGCTACGTCTTCATTTTGTCCGGCGATCATATCTACAAGATGAATTACCAGAAGATGCTGGAGCAGCACGTGGATAGCGGCGCGGAGGTCACGGTCGCCACCGTTGAGATGGATCCCGCCGAAGCCGCGCACCAGTTCGGCGTGATCGAGACAGACAAGGAAGGCCGCATCCTCGGCTTCGAAGAAAAACCCGCCGCGCCGAAGCTTTCGCCACGCCATCCCGGAAAATGTGACGCCTCCATGGGCATCTACATTTTCAATACACAATTTCTGCTGCCCACGCTTATGGCGGACGCCGAGGACCCGAACTCCTCGCACGACTTTGGTCATGATGTCCTTCCTCGAATCATCGGCAAGTTTCGCGTCTTCGCATACAATTTCTACGACGAAAATAAAAAAGAAAACCTCTACTGGCGCGATGCCGGAACCATCGACGCCTACTACGAAGCCAACATGGACTTGACCAATGTCTCGCCTGTTTTCAACCTCTACGACAAAAGCTGGCCCCTCAAAACTTGGGAGCAGCAATACCCGCCCGTCAAGTTCGTCTTCGCCGACCCCGGCCGCACCGGAACTGCCCTTGACTCCATCGTCGCCGCTGGTTCCATTATTTCCGGAGGCCGCGTAGCGCGTTCCGTCATCGGCTACGACGTGCGCGTAAATAGTTACTGCGACATCGAAGATTCCATCATCTACAATCACGTGAACGTCGGCCGCCATTCGCGCATTCGCCGCGCCATTATCGACCGTCACGTCAAATTGCCCGAGCACACTGAGATCGGCTACAACATGGACGAAGATCGCAAGCGCTACCACATCAGTGACAACGGAGTCGTGGTCGTCGTCCGCGAAGAATCCATGCTCGAGGAACCGGAGTAGACATCCTCGTGTCCTCAACTTTCCATCCGCGTTTCGGTCACGCCGCCGAAGAATTCCAGCGCTACCGCCCCGATTACCCGTCGGAGCTTTTTGAACACATTCTCGCCGCCGTTCCCGCCGGTCGCCGCGAACGCGCTATCGACCTTGGCGCCGGCACCGGCAAGTCGACGCGCGCGCTCGTTCCGCACTTCCACGAAGTCATCGCCGCCGAACCCGACACCGGCATGGCTGCAAAACTCAAAGAAGAGATTCCCACCGCCATCGTACGCACCGTCACCGCCGAAGATTGCTTGCAGTCATCTTCATCCGTCGATCTCGTCACCGTTGGCAACGCCCTGCATTGGATGGATGTCCCGCGCGTGTTTGCCAACATCCATTCCTGGCTGTACTCTGGCGGAATGCTCGCCGTCTACGACCGCCCGCTCCCCAAAACCACTCCCGCGATCGATGCTATCGTTCTCGCAGAGCTGCGTGGCCCATGGAAACCGCATCGCGACCCGCGCTTGAAACGTGATCGCATCTGGGAGAATGAAGTCCGGGCCGCACCCGGTTTCGAACTCGTTGAAGAAACGAAGTTTTCCTATGTCGTCGTAATGTCGCCGCGTGACTACGCCGGATTTTGGCGCTCAACATCCTATGGCAGCTCCTACGCGCGTACTCTCGGAGATCCCGAAGCGTACTGGCGCGACTTCGAATCGCGATTGGCCGCGGCAGCTGCAGGCGATATGATTTCCGTGGATCTGAGCCCGACACTGATCTTGATGCGGAAGTTCTGAATCGTCATTCTTCGCATGCGCCCTCCTCTCGTAGATTCTGCTCCGGCGTCGTACAATCGCAATGCCGTGACCTTCAGGAGGCTTCATGGTTCGCACTAAAAAAACTGTCGTGGAGGCCGCCGCTGCTGCCGTTGCACGCCGCGGAGGTTTCGAGGCGAGAATGGCGCGAACTACCGCGAAGATTGCTCACGTCATTGGCCGCGAAATTCTCGATTCACGCGGTAATCCTACCGTCGAAGCTGACGTCATCCTGGCGAGCAACCAGCGCGGTCGCGCCGCCGTTCCTTCCGGAGCGTCAACTGGCGAACACGAAGCCATCGAGTTGCGTGACGGCGACAAATCGCGTTACCTCGGCAAGGGCACGCGCAAAGCCGCGGAAAACATCAACGGCCCTATCGCGAAAGCTGTCACTGGCATGGACCCGCGCGACCAGAAAGCTCTCGACCGCAAGATGCTCGACGTGGACGGCACGCCGAACAAATCGAAACTCGGCGCGAACGCCATTCTCGCCGTCTCCATGGCCGCCGCGCGCGCCGCCGCAAACGAAAGCGGCCTGCCGCTCTACAAATATCTCGCGCGCTTCTCGAGCGTCAATTCTGCCAGCACACTGCCCGTCCCCATGATGAATATCCTCAACGGCGGCGCGCATGCGGACAATTCTGTCGACGTGCAGGAATTTATGGTCATGCCCATTGGCGCGCCGAATTTTCGCGAAGCGCTGCGCTGGGGCGTCGAAGTGTTTCACCATTTAAAGGCCGTGCTGAAGAAGAACGACTATTCGACTGCCGTCGGCGACGAGGGTGGCTTCGCACCCAACCTGAAATCCAACGAAGAGGCGCTGGAGCGTGTCCTCGAAGCCATCACCGCCGCTGGCTACAAACCCGGCGAGCAAATCGCCATCGCCCTCGATCCCGCCGCGAGCGAGTTCTACGACCAGGGCGCGAAGAAATATATCTTCAAGAAATCCGATAAGTCGCAGCACACCTCCGAGCAAATGGTCGAATTCTGGGCCAACTGGGCGCGCCAGTATCCCATTGTGTCGCTCGAAGACGGGATGGCCGAACAGGACTGGGAGGGATGGCGACTGCTGACGAAAACTCTCGGCGGTAAACTTCAGCTGGTCGGCGACGATATTTTCGTCACCAATCCGAAAATTTTCGCGCGCGGCATCGAGAAGAAAATCGCCAACGCGATTCTCATAAAGCTCAATCAAATCGGCAGCGTCACGGAAACCATCGATGCCATCGAAATGGCGCGCAAGGCCGACTATGCCTCGATTGTCTCGCACCGTTCCGGCGAAACCGAAGATACCTTCATCGCGGATTTCGTCGTCGCCATGGGCACTGGCCAAATCAAGACCGGTTCCGCGTCGCGCACCGACCGCATCGCCAAATACAACCAACTTCTCCGCATCGAAGAAGAACTAGGCGCAAGCGCCAAGTTTCCCGGACGAAACGCGCTGTCCCGCAAGTCATAGTCAGTGCGCAATGCTTAGCGCACTCCCGGAGTGTGGTACCAGGACTACCTCTCGCGACACGAAACCTCTGTTAATTCATAGGCTTCTGCAACCACCGCAGGGCTCCCTCCCGTGCTAGTCTGAGATAGGCTTCTTTTCCAGGTAGGCATGAAACTAGCTAAATCCACTTGGGTGATCATTGCGGCTTGGGTCGTGTTCGTTGGCGGGTTCGCAGGCGTGTCTCTCGCCATGCCCCCGGGCGACTCGCGCAAAGCCTTCGCTGACATCGTTCTCTGCATCGTGCCGCTTTTCGCCAATGCCTGCCTGCTCTGGAATGCTTCTTCCGCTTACCGGCGGCAAAACAATTTCTGGATGCTGCTGGCGTTCGGCTGCACCCTGTGGCTCGCTGGCCGGCTGATCGCGACCTACCGGGGATTGGTACTCCACACCACGCCTGACACGCTCTCTGTTGTCGACATCATATTTTTTCTGCACACAGTCCCTCTGATGGCCGCGCTCGCACTGCTGCCTCATGCTCGAAAGATGCGCGAAACTCTGCGTTATGGCTACCTGGACCTCCTGCTCCTCGCTGTTTGGTGGACATTTCTGTATTTATTTATGGCCGTCGCCTGGTCGCAAGACCCAGCCCACACGGGCCTGGATCGCATACGTGATCTGCAAATATACTCGCTGGCCAACTTGGTATTCCTCGCGGGCACGGGAATCCTAGCCATTCGCGCAAAACCAGGATGGCGAAAGGTCTATGCAAACCTGTTTGGCGCGACCGCGACTTATGTTTTCGGCATCGTGGTGGTGGTAGTTTTGGCCACCCGAGGCAAGATCGATTTGGGCGGATTGGTCACCCTGCCCATTGTTGCCGCGTTTGTATGGCTCGGGACGGCAGGGATCGTGGCGCACCGCATTGCACCGGCACCGGAGTCGGCCGAGGATTCACCGCGACACGAATCACCATGGCCCGCTCAACTCGCCATCCTGTGCATTCTCTCCATGCCGGTGATGGCCGTTTGGAGCGCTTTTTTCAGTCACGCGCCCGCGCCGGTCAGGAATTTCCGGCTGATGCTGACCCTCACCACCATCATCATCGGTGCGAGTCTTGTTTTCCTCCGCCAGCAATTGGTGGACCGCGAACGATTGAGCTTGATGAAAAGCCAGCAGGATTCACTGGAGAACCTGAAGCGCTTGCAAATGCAGTTCGTGCAAGCGGAGAAACTAGCCTCGCTCGGCCAATTGGCGGCGGGCGCGGCGCATGAAATTAATAACCCGCTCACGGCGATTCTCGGCTATGCGGAATTGATTCAAACCGACGCCACCGCCAGCGAACGTTCGCGCACGCTCGGCGAAAAAATCCGCGAGCAGGCTCGCAGGACAAAAGTGCTTGTGACGAACTTGCTTAGTTTTGCACGACAGGTCCCCACGGAAAAGCAGTTGCTCGATTTGAAATCCGTTCTCACCAGCGCCATTGAGCTGCGCCAGCTCGATCTGCGTGACAAAAAGATCCGCATCGATGTGGACAATCCCGGCGTCCTTCCGGCCGTCCGCGGCGACCCCAATCAGCTGCTGCAAGTCTTCTACAACCTGATTAACAATGCCGTCGATGCGATGGAAACGGTGGGCGGCGGGGTGCTGACAGTGCGTATGCGCACCGAACGCGGCAGTGTGGTGCTCGATTTCTCCGACTCCGGACCGGGACTGCGCGACCCAGAGCGCGTATTCGATCCTTTTTACACCACAAAACCTGTGGGAAAAGGAACGGGCCTCGGGTTAAGCATTTGCTATGGCATCGTTCAGGAACACGGTGGACAGATTTTCGGATTCAATCGCGCGGAGGGCGGATGCACGTTCCGCGTGATCTTGCCGGCGGTGCTGGCGCTCTTCCCGCAGTTGGCCGCCACTACTCCTGTTAGCAACCGATAGAACAGTTTCATTGCACGCCTGCTTCGTCCCGCTCGCCCCTTGTGTTAGATTCGTCTGCCATGTTGGCCGAACCCGCAATTGTGACTGAGAGCTTGACACGGCGTTTCGGCGACCTGGTCGCTGTGGACAACGTGAACTTGCGCGTGGACGCCGGCCAATTCTTTGGCTTCCTCGGGCCAAATGGCGCTGGCAAGTCCACGATGATCAAGATGCTCACGGGACTGTTGGCTCCATCCGTCGGCACGATGCGGATCCTGAACGTCGACCTCGCCGAAAACCCCGTCGAAGTAAAACGCCAAATTGGAGTCGTGCCCGAAGGTCTCGCGCTTTTTGGACGGCTCACCGGTGCCGAGTATCTGAATTTTGCGGGCCGCATGTATGGGCTCGACCGCGAGACGGCAGCGCAACGCACGAAAGAGCTTCTCGAGTTCATGCAGCTCGCCGACCGGCCGAAGTCTTTGATCACCGATTATTCCCACGGTATGCAGAAAAAACTGGCCATGGCCGCCGCGGTAATTCATGGACCCAAGATTTTATTTCTCGATGAGCCGTTCGAAGGCGTGGATGCCATCGCGGCGGGCACGTTGAAGTCCATGCTGCAGCGAATGATCGCGCGCGGCGCAACCATTTTTCTCACCTCGCACGTCCTTGAAATTGTCGAACGCCTCTGCAGCCACCTGGCCATCATTTCGCGTGGCAAGCTGGTTGCACAGGGATCGTTGGAAGAATTGCGCGCGGGCGTTGAAGCGCGCCAGGGCGCAGCGTCAGGAGTCCCGGCGGACGGCAAGCTCACCCTCGAACAAATTTTCCTCGACATCGTCGGCGGCAGCCGCCAGACAGACCAGGAACTGACGTGGCTGGGATAAATGCGATTCCCTCAACGCGTGAACAGATCGCGCTGGTTGCTCGCCTGCGCTGGCAGCTCTTCCGCAATTCGCTGCGGACGCTGAAGGGACGCCTCGAAGCCTTATCCACCGCTTTTATCGGTCTGGCGATGACGGGCCTCGTGTTTGGCGGCGGCGCGTTACTGGGTATCACAACCTACTTCCTGGTGGCCCACCATGAGTGGCAGTGGCTTGAGGGCCTTTTGTGGATTGCTTTTCTGTTCTGGCAGTTGTATCCGCTTTTTGCTGCGTCGTTCGGCGTGCAATTTGATTTTGCGAACCTGCTGCGTTTTCCCCTGCGTTTCCGTAGTTTTTTTGCCCTAAGCTTGATCTACGGACTGTTCGATCCGGGAGCCGTGACCTCGCTTTTCTGGCTTCTTTGCATGTGGGTGGGACTGGTAGTTGCCCGGCCAGCGATGATTCTGTGGGGACTGATTGTTTTGTTCCTGTTCGCGGCGATGAATCTGCTATTTGCGCGCATGATTCTGCTTTGGACGGAGAAGTGGCTTGCGCGGCGCCGAACACGTGAAGTGCTGGGATTCATCTTTATCTTGGTGATGCTGTCGTTTCAGTTCATCGGTCCCGCTTTCAATCACCTACAGCATCAGCACACAAGAATACAAACCAGTTGGGTGGTAACCCTGCTTCCTCTAGCGCACGTGCTTCCGCCGGGGGTTGCGGGGCATTCATTGACATACGCGCTCGGCGGCAACCCTCTGTCTGCGGCGGTATGGTTCCTTTTTTTGGCTGTATATGGTGCGGCGTTTTTCCTGCTGCTACGAGCAAGGCTCGTTGCGCAGTATCGCGGCGAAAATTTGAGCGAGGCGCGGGCGGTTGCGCTTCCCATAAGAACATCGCGCGCAGGCACAAAAGCATCAAGTTCGTCTTGGGAGGTTCCCTGGGTTTCGGGCGCATCAGGCGCGGTCTTTGAAAAAGAAGTTCGGTACGCGCTTCGCAGCGGGCCGATGCTGTTGAATCTTGTGATCCCCGTGATTCTCGTAATTTTCTTAGGAATCACATTTCATCAGCAGGGAAGAAATGTCACCTTTTTCGCTCGTAGGCCGGATATGGCATTTCCCATTGCTGTTGCCTACACTTTTCTCATTCAGATGAACATGGTCTTCAATAGCTTCGCCTTTGAGGGGCCGGGGGTGCAGTTTTTGTTTGTCGCGCCGGTACGATTCCGGGACGTGATGGTCGGCAAGAATCTATTTCAAGGCGTGGCAGCAGTGTTCGAGGCGCTGACCGTGTGGGCGGCGGTGTCCTGGATTTTTGCTCCTCCTCCGTTGACGATTGTGACAGCGACGCTCGCAGGACTTCTGTACGCCACGCTCGGCAATTTCGCCGTCGGGAATACTCTGTCTGTCTGCTATCCCCGCAAGCTGGACTTCGGGGCTTTCCAACGAAAGAAATTGCCCGGCGTAACAATGTTGATTGGCATGGTCACGCAGGGCGTCCTGATCGGACTGGGCGCGGGCGTTTTTTTCCTGACGGAATATTTCGACCGGCTGGCCTTGGCAACGCCGATCTTTCTCGCATTCGCCGCCATCGCAGCTGCGGCGTATTTCTTCAGTCTCACGAAAGTTGATCGCTTAGCCATGAGCCATCGCGAAACACTCACTGCTGAGCTTTGTCGCGCGGAGTAGACCTTCGGGTCGGCGAATGTCACGGATGGACGCCGTGAGCGGCGAGTATTTCCTTTAACCGGTCGATAGGCAACGCTTCCACAACATGGCCATCACGCCCGCGCACCGTCGTGGCGCGCAGCAGCGAGTTGTCAATGGCCTCCTCTGTGGCTTCGCCCGCAGCTTCGAAGAGCGGCGACAAAGACTCCTCGGACAGTAATCGGACGGGCGCCGAGGTTCTTGCATCGGCTGCGACTCGATTCGTTGTCGAAAACGCAATCACGAAATCGCCGCTCCCGTTACTCCCCGAAGAGCCCGCGCGGGCCAAGCCAAGAATCGCGCGTTTGGCGAGTCGCTCCAATTGGCGCGCATCGAGAGGCGCATCCGTCGCAACCACGATCATGCATGAGCCGTCGGCGGAATTGCGCTTTTCGTCGCGGTCGGCGGATGCAGGTTTCGGCGGCTGGAGCTCGCGGTACACCGGCAAGCCGGCAATCGTAAGATTCCCTCCGAAATTTGTTTGTACCAGCACTCCGACGGTGTAACCACCGGCGTCCGCGGGAAGATGACGCGAGCTTGTCCCGATTCCACCCTTCCATCCGAACGCCACCGTTCCCGTGCCCGCACCCACTGCGCCCTCTTCGACGGGACCGCCGTTCGCGGATTCGAGCGCGCGACGAACATCTTCCGGCTTTACGTAGCGCCCGCGAATATCGTTGAGCCACCCGTCGTTCGTTTCTCCCACCACGGGATTGATCGAGCGCACGTCTTGATTCCCGGGAAGCGCGAGCATCCAGTCCGTGAGCGCAGCAGCAGCGTCCCACACGCTCAGCGTATTGGTAAGGAGAATGGGCGTTTCAATCTGGCCGAGTTCGTTGACCTGCGTCGAGCCGACGAGTTTGCCAAACGCGTTGAACACGTAAACCGCCCCGGCAACTTTTTCCTGAAACATATTGCCGGGATGCGGAAAGATAGCAGTCACGCCTGTGCGAACATCCTCGCCATGAACAATCGTCGCTTGTCCGACCCGCACGCCAGCCACATCGGTAATCGCATTGAGCGGCCCCGGTTCATAAATGCCGATGCGTATCCCCAAATCTCGCGCGCGCGGCCGCGAATTCGCCGCGCCGCTTTGCGATGCTTGCCCTGCCGCGCCAGCCACCGCGAACATCATCGCGCAATTCAGCGCCAGCGCTCTCGCGAATCCTGTCTCCATGCTTCGCATCCTCGCCTCCGCGCCCGATTCTACAGCTACAACGTGCGATTCGTCGGCGCGAATGCGTGAAACTGTTGCAGCGGCGCTCCCGCTGCGTTACATTCGCGGGTTCGCGCATCCGCCCTCGCGTCCACGGAGCGGCCGCGCGGCGTCTAAACTCTAATCCGAAGGCCATCGTGCCCCCAAGGAAGCCATCAGCCATGATCAAGCGACCAAGGCTTGTATTTTTCGCCGCAATTTTCGCGTGCATCACCCCATCTGCGTTCGCACAATCCAACGCCGCCAAAGTCCCGGGCTTGGTAACACAGGACATGAAGGAATTTGTAGAAACGCCCGCGATTCCAGGTTACGAAGCAGATCTCGCCGCCAAGATCCGCGCTCGGCTGAAAGCTTTCTCGCCCCAACTGAATATAAAGTCGGACAATCTGGGCGACGTAATCGTGACGTTAGGCAGCGGCGGCCCGAAGCGCTTGCTCGTCGCGCCGATGGACGAGCCCGGATATGTCGTCAGCAACATCACCGACGACGGCTACATTCAGCTTCAGCGCCTGCCTCAATCTGGCGAATTGCCCATGTTCAACGAACTGTATTCCGCGCAGCCCGTCGAAATTCAGACGCCTTCGGGAAAATGGATTAACGGCGTCGTAGCCGGGCTTTCCGTGCATCTATTGCCGGGACGTCTCCATCCTCCGGATCCCTCGGACATTGAAAATATGTGGGTGGACGTGGGCGCAACCTCCGCAGGTCAAGCAAAGCGTGTGGGCGCCGACCTGTTGAGCCCGGTTGCAATCGATCGCATGTTCTACAGCTTGGATTCGAATTTTTACGCATCGCCGGCCATCGGCGACCGCTTTGGCGATGTTGCGCTCGTGGAATTGTTGCGCCGATTGGACGTATCGAAATTGAACGGGACGCTGGTCGTAGCATTTGTGGCCCAACAATGGGCCGGCGCGCGCGGCCTCGAGCGCATGCTCGATGCCGTGCAGCCCGACGAATTGATTTACGTTGGACGGCTCACGGCGAGCCCGCCCATCCCCACTGAGCCAACACTTCATCGCGGGCCGCGCCGCGACATGGGCAGCGGCGTCCTTGTGGGCGAACAAGATCCCAACGCGAAATTTTCAGGATTGAGCGCCGACCTGAAGAAAATCGCAGACGAAAATAAAATTCCCATCGAACAGGATTATTCCGCAGCTTTGATGCCGCGCAGTTATTTGCCAACGCCGGAAACACCCGCGCGCGCTGCCCATCTCGCGATTGCCACGGATTGGCCGGATACGCCCGCGGAGATGATCAACGCCAAAGACCTGAACGATTTGACGGATTTGTTGCAGGCTTATTTGCAGGGATCGATCACGAAATCCGAAGTTTCCGATACTGAAGCGGCGACGGATCCAGTTCCGATGAACACGCCTCCAACAAACGAACAAATTCTTTCGCGCCTCGTCGAAACTTATGGCGTGAGTGGTCACGAAGCCCTTGTGCGTGAAGCTGTAAAACAGCTCCTCCCGAAATGGGCGAAAACCGAAACCGAC
>DASRQP010000351.1:0-3796 GCA_035696585.1 Candidatus Acidiferrales bacterium
CCAAGCTCGTCGTCGCCACGCTCCTGCGGCAAGGGGCGGAAGTCACCGCCAGCCACGCGCCGCGAGAAGTCCTGAAGGCGTGCCACGCGATTCGCAAAACGGCGAGAGAATAGAAGCGACAATGCGATGCCCAGCAGCAGAATAAGAAGGGATACCTCCAAGAGATTCCGGCGCACTTGCGCTAGGGCCGCGTTGATTTTAGCGAGCGGCGTTGCGAACCGAATAATGACGGGCGGCCCTGGCGAGCGATCGAAGCGCATGGCCCAATAAACGAGGTCACGATCCAGTGTATGGCTGTGGCGCACCGATTGACCTGCACCAGCCGCCATAGCTTGGCGGAATTCGGGGCGATTCGAATGGTTCTCCATGGTTTCGATATCGTGAGCCGAATCGGCGAGGACTCTGCCGTCCGCGGCAATTACCGTGACGCGCGCTCCGCTGCGGGACATCCATGAAGCCCAGGACGCAAGGGCCGCAGGACCATCAAGCGAAGGCGGGCGGTCCTTTGCAAGTTGCGCGAGTGAGCCGAGATGTTCGTTCGCGGCGCGAATGTAGTTTTGACGGAGAACGCCTCCCACATAGAAATCGACACTCGCCACTACGGCGAGCAAGAGCACCAGATAGGTGAGTCCGAGTTTCCAAAAGAGGCTGGTTCTGACGGGCTTCAATTAATTAGCTCGCAGTGGTTTCAAAGATGTAGCCCGCGCCACGAACGGTTTTCAAGTATTCGGGCTTCTCAGGATTTTTTTCCATTTTTTCGCGCAGCCGTCGAACGTAAACGTCGACGCTGCGGGGCGTGACAAAGCGATTGTCTCCCCACACGGCATCGAGCAATTGATCGCGCGAAAAAACGCGATTCGGCCGGGACGCCAAATAATAGAGCAATCGGAATTCGAGGGTGCTGAGCGGAAGCGTCTTGCCTTCCCGCTGGGCGCGATAAGAAACCGGATCAACGCGGAGTGAACCCACTTCGAGGGGTTTTGCTTCTTCCCCTGCTGGATGGACGCGCCGGAGCAGCGCCTTGACGCGGGCGACAAGTTCGCGGGGGCTGAACGGCTTTGTGACGTAGTCGTCGGCTCCCAGTTCAAGGCCCACAACGCGGTCTGCCTCTTCGCCGCGCGCGGTCAACATGAGAATGGGCAGACGATTCAGTTTCTCGTCGCGGCGAATTTCCTTGCAAATTTCCAAGCCGGAGAGTTTTGGAAGCATCAGATCGAGAATCAGCAAGTCGGGAGATGATTTCCTGATTTGCGCCAGGCCACTGACGCCATCGCCGCACGCCATGACCTGGAAAGTGTCCTTTTCGAGGTTGTAGCGAACCAACTCGACGATGTCTTTATCGTCTTCGATGATGAGGATTCGCGAATGAGGATTCACGATAGCGAAAGCATAGCGGAAGGCGTGCGCGTCAGCAAGAAGACGGCAGCATCGTTACAGAATATTCACAATCGAGGCAGCCGGCGCGCACGCCACGATAACCGTCACGATCTCATGCGCCTTCGGCCCGTGACTTGCTTCGTAATTACTGTGGCATTGAGCGACGCTTCGAAATGCAAGAGAACGACGTGATTGTGGGACTGACTGCGGACGGGGATGGGACGCCGCGGTTTATTTAGCTGCAAAAGATTGCAGGTCGGACGCGCATACGGTGCAAGCGGGTTGGGGACTCGATTGTCAGCGAACCGAATGCGCGAGTTGCGGGACGCAGCGTCGCAGAAAGCTTGAACACCGCTGTGGGCATGGAATGGTTTGTGGGGAATGGGGAGGGGTGAGTGCCAGAAGCGCGGAGCGTGCAGTGGCTATCGAAGTTTAGCTACCTCCTGGTGTGCCTGGTGGCGATGGGCTTTGCAATGCCTGCCAGCATACTAGCGCGCGCCACAGAGCACGCACGGGAAGTCAGAAATCCTTCGAGGGCGCCACTGCGCTTTGAAGCCAATCGTGGCCAGACCGACGAGCAGGTGAAATATCTGGCTCGCGCGACAAACTACAATATTTTTCTCGCGGAGAATGAAGCCGACATCGTGCTTCATCATGAGACCAAGCCCTCGGAAACGGTTGCACGCGGCAAGATGATTGTGGTGCAGGCGTATGCAAACGTACTGCGGCTGCGCTTCGCGAATTCGAATCCGCCAACGAAGATTGTGCCGCTCCTTTATCACCGCGGCAGCGGCAACTCCGCGGTTGCGGAATGCACGGCTGTGGCTTACCGGGGCGTTTACCCCGGCACGGATATCATTTTTCGCGGCGACCAACAGAAAATCGGACTCGACTTGGACCTTTCGCCTGGAGCTGACCCGCATGGGATAGTGCTAACTCTGGACGGCGCTACTGGAATCGTCCTGGACGCGGCGGGAAACGCAGTGGTGCGCATGGGAGAAGTTTCGCTGATTCTGGAAAGGCCGGCCATTTTCGAAGTACGCGACGGCCGGCGCTGGCCGCTCACCGGGGGGTACAGGATCGAACCAAACAACCGGCTGCGTTTTATAGTCGGAGTCTCAAGCGCGAATGAGCAAGTAGTTACGGATTGAATGTGGCGCGCATTTCTCCTGTTTCCGGCGCCGACTTCATCGGACTGTAAAACCAAATTCTTCGCGTCACTCGTTTCGTGCAATTTCCGCATACTGGTGCGCGCCTCTAGGAATTCACCCGCATTTGCAGTATCTTCGAAGTATTGGCAGCCGAACCTGGGAGGAATGAATGGCCGACGATAAGTGCGACAGTCCGCAGCACGAGCCGCAATCCGCATCGCAGCCTGCGGCAGTGAGCGCACACATGGTGAAGTGCGTGAAGTTTGGGCGCGAGATGCCCGGCCTCGACCGTCCGCCATGGAAGGGTGAGCTCGGGCAGCGCATCTACGACAATGTATCCAAAGAGGGATGGAAGATGTGGATCGAGCATTCGAAAATGATCATGAATGAGTACCGGCTGAACCCTCTTGACCCGCAATCGCAGAAAATCATCGCTGAGCAGATGGAAAATTTCTTCTTTGGCGAAGGGGCGCAGTTGCCTCCCGGCTACGTTGCGCAGAAATCGAAAAGCTAGCAAAGCGGATTCCAGCTCCGGTCTACGCGGAAATTCTTCCTGTGATCGGATGTTCCACCGGCAAGCGCGGAGAGAATTCAAAGAACAATTTTGCATGCGCCGCACGAAGCGCTGCTTCAACATCGCGCGGCGTCTCCGCGCGCGCGAAGATGAAGCCCAGATAGCTCGAGCCCTCGGGCCACGCCGCGACGTAATCTTTTAACCGCGCTGTGATGCGGATCTCCGTGACACTCGGAACGCGCTCCGCTTCTTCGAGACCGTCGACCCGCTCAAAAATGCCGCTGCGCGGCACCGGAATCATCATCACGCCGGACGCGTCCGGCTCGCGTTCGACGTTTGTGCCGCCAAGCCCGAGCGCGTGGCGCAGCAAAAGCTTCTCGAGCGAGATTCGCTTCGGACCGAAACGAAGCGCGCGCGAACAGAGACCGCCAATCGGGCGAGGGGCGATTTCGAGAACCCACGGACCTCGCTCATTGATCCTGAATTCCGCGTGCACCGGACCATGCGTCAGTCCGAGGGCGTGGACGGCGTGCGCGGCGCAGTCACGCAATGCAGATTGCTGCGCCCCAGACAAACGCGATGGCGTTACATAAATTGTCTCTTCGAAATACGGACCTTCGAGAGGTTCAGGCTTGTCGAATATCGCGAGGACCTTAAAATTCCCTTGATCGAGCAGTCCTTCCACCGCGACTTCCCTTCCCGGAATGTATTCTTCAATCAGCAAGCGACCGAGGCTCTGCTCGCGCGTTACCTG
>DASRQP010000352.1:0-9497 GCA_035696585.1 Candidatus Acidiferrales bacterium
GATGGCGCGCATCGCGTCAATGAACAAATCGCATTCTTCCTTGGACTCGGATTCGGTCGGCTCGATCATCAGCGCGCCGGGAACGATGAGCGGGAATGCGGTGGTGTAAGGATGAAAGCCGTAATCGATTAGCCTTTTCGCAATGTCCATGGTGTTCACGCCGTGCTTTTTTTGCCGTGCGTCGCTGAAAACGACTTCGTGCATCGAAGGCAAGTTGTACGGCAAGTCGTAAAAATCCTCGAGATGCTTGCGGATGTAATTCGCGTTGAGAACGGCGTCTTCGGTGGCCTGGCGGATTCCCGGGCCGTAGGCCAGCGTGTAAGCGAGGGCGCGAAGCAGGACACCAAAGTTGCCGCAGTAGGCGCGCACGCGACCGATGGATTGCGGGCGGTTGAAGTCGAGCGTGAATTTGCCGTGCTGTTCGCGAACCACCGGCACGGGCAAAAACGGTTCGAGGATTTTCTTGATCAGCACGGGACCGGCGCCGGGACCGCCGCCGCCGTGGGGCGTTGAAAAAGTCTTGTGCAGATTCAGGTGCATCACATCGACACCGAAATCGCCGGGGCGCGTGATGCCGGCAAGCGCATTCATGTTCGCGCCATCCATGTAAAGCAGCGCACCGCGTTCGTGAAGGATCTCGGCAATTTCCGCGATATTTTCCTCGTAGACGCCCAGTGTTGAGGGATTGGTGATCATCAGCGCAGCGACATCTTCCGTGACGAATTGCCGGAAATGCGCGATGTCGATTTGGCCGCGTTCGTTGGACTTGATGTTTTCGACTTCGTAGCCCGCAATCACCACGGATGCAGGATTCGTTCCGTGCGCGGAATCCGGAATCAAGACTTTCTTTCGCGCGCTGCCTTTGCTTTCGAGATACGCGCGAATCAGCAGCAGGCCCGTCAACTCGCCTTGCGCGCCCGCCACAGGTTCGAGTGAAGCAGCGTCCATTCCCGTGATTTCGAGAAGGCACTTTTCCAAATCGTGCATGATGCGCAGACAGCCCTGCGAAACCGCGTCGGGTTGCGAAGGGTGTTCGGTGGCGAGGCCATCGAGGCGCGCGACGAATTCATTTACGCGCGGATTGTATTTCATGGTGCAGGAGCCGAGCGGGTACATGCCGAGGTCGATGGCGTAATTCCACGTCGATAGGCGCGTGAAGTGGCGAATCACTTCGATTTCGCTGACTTCCGGGAATCCCTCGACGCCTCCGCGCGAAAACTCCGCGCCCAATTCCTTTGCAGGGTCGACGGCGGGCACGTCGAGCGGCGGAAATTCGATGCCACGCTTTCCCGTGACAGACTTCTCGAAAATCAGCCCTTCATTTTGGCTGACGTGGCCGCGGGCCTTCTTGATTCCGTTGCTGGTTGCTTCAAGGTCGGTGGTTGAGTGCTTTTGATTCAAAACCGGCGCTCCTTAAGTTCCGGATTGCAATATCTTCTTGACGGCGGCGACGAGCCGTTCGATCTCCGCGCGCGGCGTTACTTCCGTAACGCACATCAGGCCGCGTTTTTCCTGGCCCGGATAGTATTTATCGAGGGCGAGCGGGCCGATGATTTTCTCAGCGAGCAATTTCTCGTTGATTTGTCTTACGGGCCGCGGAAATTCCACGGTGAACTCGTTGAACGTTTTTCCGGTGAAGGGAAGCGTGACGCCGGGAATTTGCTTCATCGCTTCGCGCGCGAAATGCCCCTTGGAGAGATTTTGCGCGGCAAGTTCTCGCAGGCCGTCTTTGCCAAGAAGGCAGAGATGAATCGTGACGACCAGCGCGTAGAGAGCTTCGTTGGTGCAGATATTTGAGGTGGCCTTCTCGCGACGGATGTGCTGCTCGCGCGTGGCGAGTGTGAGGCAAAATCCGCGGCGTCCGGCGCCATCGGTGGTTTCGCCCGCAAGCCGGCCGGGCATTTGGCGAACGAACTTGTCGCGCGTGGCAATTACGCCGACGTAGGGTCCGCCGTAACTCGGAGGCACGCCAAAACTTTGGGCTTCGAGCGCGACAATGTCGGCTTCTTCCGGTGGTTTGACGATGCCAAGAGCCAGGGGCTCAGTGATGCAGTCGATGAGGAGCGCGCCGTGCTGGTGCGCTGTTTCCGCGATCGGTCCGAGCGATTCGAGAACGCCGAAGAAATTCGGCGATTGCACGACCACCGCGGCGGCCTCTTTCCAAGAGTCAGAGCGAATCGACGCGGCATCAATTTGGCCGGACGGCGCGAAACCGAATTCCTCGACTTCGATTCCGAGATGTTTTGCGTAGGTTGCGAGCACCTGGCGATATTCAGGGTGCACGGTTCGCGCGACGAGCACGCGGTGACGTCGCGTGAGGCGCTCGGCCATCAGCACCGACTCGGTGAGCGCCGTCGAGCCGTCGTACATGGAAGCGTTGGCGACTTCCTGGCCGGTGAGTTGCGACATCAGCGTCTGAAATTCAAAAATGGCTTGCAGCGTTCCCTGCGAGATCTCCGCCTGATAGGGTGTGTAGGAAGTCAGAAATTCACCGCGCTGCACCAGCGCGTCCGTGACCACCGAGCGTACGTGTTGGTAAACGCCAGCGCCCAGGAACGAGGTGTAGCCACGCGAATTTTCAGCCGCGCGCGCCTTGAAATAATCGATGATTTCCATTTCCGAGAGCGGGCCGGGAAGTTTCAGCGCGTCGCGGAGCCGGTATTTTGCGGGAATCGTTTCGAAGAGGTTTTCAATCGATTTCACGCCGATAGCGTGGAGCATTTCGCGGCGTTCGGATTGGCTCTTGGGGAGATAGCGCATCAGGCGGTCTGTTCCTTCTCCTTTTCGGCGATGTATCCCTGGTAAGCCTTCGCGTCCATCAATTTTGCGGCATCCTGAGGGTTGTCCATTTTAATCTTCACGAGCCATGCAGAGCGGTGTGGATCTTGATTGATTTTCTCCGGCGTGTTCGCGAGCTCGGAATTCACTTCCGTGACTTCGCCGGCAACGGGACTGAAGACTTCGCTCACCGCTTTCACGGATTCGACTGTCCCAAATACTTCGCCGGTTTTCAGTTTAGCGCCCACCTTCGGCAGTTCGACGAAGACGACGTCGCCGAGCGCATTCTGAGCGTAATCGGTGATGCCAATCGTCCCGGTCGCGCCGCTCACCTGAAGCCATTCGTGGTCTTTCGTGTAACGAAAATCAGATGGATACATTTAGCGTCTCCTTGTGTGGAGGATGAAAACTCCAGGCCATTCGCGGAATACCCGCGAAGGGGAACTGCGCCACGGAGTGAAATCATTTTGGCCGCTTGTAGAACGGCACTGCAACAATGTGCGCCGGAGCGACCTGCCCGCGCACGGAAATGCCAATCGGCGTGCCGGGCACATTCAGCTTTGGCGGCACATACGCGAAGCCGATATTCTTTTTCAGAAATGGCGCGGGGCCGCCGCTGGTGACGGCGCCCACTTCGCGTTCGCCGTTCAACACAGCGTAGCCGTCGCGCGCGATCAATCGAGAATTCATCGCGAATCCAGCCAGAATGCGATCGACGCCTTTCTCTTTTTGCTTCACAAGCACGTCGCGTCCCAGAAAATCACCTTTATCGACTCTGCAGATCCAGGCGAGGTTGGCCTCCCAAGGCGTGGTTGTGTCATCGATTTCGTGACCGTAGAGCGCCATGCCCGCTTCGAGGCGCAAAGTGTTGCGCGCGCCGAGTCCGCAAGCGGCGATGCCCATCGGCTGGCCCGCATCCATCAAGGCGTCCCACATTGTTTCAGAGTGCTCGGGCGCGAAGTAAATTTCGAAACCGTCTTCTCCCGTGTATCCGGTGCGCGCAATCAGGCAGTGCACGCCGTTCACTTCGCCAAACGCGAACCAATAATATTTGATCGGCGCGAGGGGCACTTTGGTGAAGCGTTGCAAAAGCTCGAGCGCGAGCGGCCCCTGAATCGCGAGCTGCGAGTAGCGGGCTCCAGCGTTTTCAGTTTCCGCGCCGAATTTATTGTGCTCGCGAATGTGCGCGTAGTCGTGATCCTGATTGCCCGCATTCACGCACAAAAAATAATGCGTGCCAGAGATTTTGTGTACCAGCAGGTCATCAACAAACGTGCCGCGCGGCGTCATCAAGCCGGAGTAGTGCGCCTGGCCGATGGCCAGCTTCGCGGCGTTGTTGCAGGAGACGTGCTGGACGAGGTCGAGAGCATGGGGGCCGCGAATTTCGATTTCGCCCATGTGGCTGACGTCGAAGAGTCCAACGCGTGTGCGCACGGCTTCATGCTCTGCGAGAATGCCGGTGTATTCGACGGGCATGTCCCAGCCGCCGAAATTCACCATCTTCGCGCCCATCCGGCGGTGGACGGAATTCAGGGCCGTTTTGCGCACTTCAGCAGTTGCGGGTGTGCTCACAGGAAAAATTTCTCGCTCACGAAGCAAAAAACGAAACTAGCATGCGTACATAGGCGTGTCAAGAAACGCGCTGTTTCTGCAGTGGCTCAGTTTGCATCTGAGACTTTGGCTCCAGCCCATTCGAGAGCCTGTCGCCTGTCGGCGAATGCACGCATCTGAATAGCCTTGCCGTTACGGAAGGTGTAGACATCGGCCAGACGCCTTTCGTGCCATTCCCCGCTGCCTTTAAGTTTCACTCGCACATGAACGTACACGATGATCTTATCGCCAGCGACGATGAAACGCTCCGGCTCGCTGCTTCCTTCGGTCCAATTCGCGCGCGACTGTGACAGGTAGGCCTGGACTCCGGCGTGCCCGTGATATGTCCCACCTCCTGGAAACTCCGCAGGTTCGGTCCACTCAATCTGAGGGTCAAGCGCCTTAACGGTTGCCGGAATATCGTTGCGGTTGAATGCGGCGTATGCTTCCCTGAGCGCCGCCGTCTCAGCCGCAAGAGACACTGTCACTTTGTCCATATTTCTCTCCCGCGGCCCATTGTTGCAGGCGCACTGAACCAAGGCTGAAATGGCGATGCCACAGCCCAGAGCCTGCTTCCACGCCGCTCGCATGGCGCGATTTTATCAAGGATACGAGGGGTTTTGCGAACTACTCTCCCCGGCGCGGTTCAAATTAACCCACTACCGCGGTTCCCGGCGTTGGGACAAGTCAGGCACGAAAGGGCACGCGACATTTCTTTTCCGGGAACTGATGGGGAACAGAAAGCAGAAACGCGCTTGTCGGGTGTGCCGCGATGTCCTATATTGAGGCAAGAACGTCGCGGAGCGTCTAATGGCTGGACCCGTTGTTGTGTGCGTGCAGTGCGACCTGCCGGAAGAAAAGTGCGGCTGCGAGAAGTATTGCACCTATTGCCAGTCGCAAACGGGCATACGTCTGTGCGAGGACGGCCTGTACTACTGTCCTGATTGTCGTGAGGCTTGCGAAGTCCACGTTGCGGGTAATCGTGAACGCTGAACACACGCGAACGGAATTGAAATTGAGCAGGGATGACCGGCTGCTTGCAGGCGTTCGCGGCGCGGTGGAGCACGTGGCCAACCGGCACGGACTGACCGAGGAAGAGCGCGTGGACCTGGGCGTGGCTGCCGGACAGGCATGCCGCGCGGCGATGGTCCAGCTGGATGAAACTGCGTCGCTTTGCGATGTGATCATCGACGATTACGAGGATCGCGTCGAGGTGAGCGTTGAAAGCCCGCGCCATCCGAAGTCCCCGAAAATAAAGAGTTCACTTGGGAATTTGGCCGCGGTGCCCATCGAAGAGCGCGAAGCAGAAATGAAAAAACGCGTGGATCGCATCGACCGAGATACAAGGAACGGCCGCGAACGGGTGATCCTCGTAAAATACTTCCACAAGAATCCCACTCACTCCTAAACAGACAATAAATCTGGCAGCGGCTTCGACAGGAAGAGAATCTCAAAGACGAGCTTCTGAGTGTGACGATGCCCGTGCGGATGTACGCCGTGGAGATGATAAAAAATACGGGCCGCCTGAATGGCGACCCGTATACAAGACTAGCTACGAACGGCGACCTTCGAGAGGGAAGAGAACCGTTTTCTTCCGAAGCTTCCCAAGCCGAGAAGACCCGTGCCAAGCAGCAGCAGAGTAGATGGTTCGGGAGTTGGGCAGTAGGACAGAAATTCCTGAGGACTGTTTGAACTGGTCAGATCATCGGGAGTAATAATTCTAAAACCAGAAAAATTGAACGTCTTTTCTCCGCCCGCGGCATACCAGGCAAGCGCATCGGAATACCACGTTGCCGCGCCAGAGGTGTAGCCGCTCGAGCTGGTCGTCGAAGGCGTAAACAATGCCCACAGTGCAAAATTGATGTCGCCGGCCTGTCCGGGATTCGCGGTGAACTTCGTAAAGAGCCAAGCAGCTTCGTCGTACTGCTGAGTATCCGCAGAGCCAAAACGGGTGTTGCTGAGATCGGCGAACGTGGAGATGTGCCCACTCCAACTTTCACCAATGGTGACTTCGTGGCCGAAATCATCGCACATGACGGCAAATGTCGGCTGGTGGTTGATGCTGAGATAGTACGGTGCGACATAGACGCCACCCTGGTTCGCGCCGCCGACGCCGGTGATTTGTACGTTGACTGAGCCAGCCATGGCGGGAACGGCAGTACTAAAGGTTGCCAAGAACAAAACTAAAAGGGTCCGTTTCAAGTGTCCTCCAACGTCAGAAATTGTTTCCGCACTATGAGAGGAGCAACCAGATAGCCAATTTCGGGAACGACGCGTGTGCTGTGCGCATTGGGTTTAGTTACATCAGTGATCAGAGTGATTCTTCGGAAGGGCAAAGATTGGGACTGAAAGGCAAATTCAATTCACTGAAAGAGGCAGACAGAGTTCCAGTACAGAAGTACTGGAGAAATCCAGACTCATCGAGTATTTGAAAGCAACGGCCGGGATTACATGGGGAAAGCGAACGTCCGGCTGTGAATCATGGAAGTGAGCTGCTCATTGCTGACCGGCATTTCCACGTTCAAACTGTTCCCGGAAGGACTGACCGTGACGTTGGAAAGGGCGTCCGCTAAAACCGGATCGGACTGCTGAATCTGGTAACGCCGCACGACGATTCCCCCTTGCAGCATCGCGGCAAGCTGGTTGGCATCGTTGGAAGAATCACAGATGGCCTGAAATTTCGCGTCAACGCCGTCGCTGGCCTGCACCTGAATTTCCATATTGTGAATGCGATCCAGAATTGCCGAAGCCTGCGGGAACTGGCTCGCCTGGGGCAGCAGTTGGTGCAAAGCGAGTTGCGTGTTGGCTTTGTCGAGAACGGCCCAGACGACGCCGCCATTGGCATTGGCCGCGGTGATCAACGGGAATAGATTGTCATTTGAGAGCAGGCTTTCCGCGCCGCCGAAGCGGACGTTAATAAGCCGTTGGAGAATGTCGCGCTGGCCGAAGGCCGCTGTGTTGCTATCGAGAAAGAAAAAGAAAATGTCGTTGGGACCCGCGCCGCTGCCGAAGGCCCACAACTTGTAGCCGTGCACTTCGATATTGGGAATTTTCTCCGAAGCGAAGCGAGCCTCAGTGGAGTTCGGCGAGAACTGGCCCATCGCGACGCCGGCGATTTCGTAAGGATGCTGGGCATTCGCCGACGTGGCGCCCCAGGCGACTTCGTCAATCTGCGTGTCAGGGTCAATACCAGCCGAGCGGAGAAAACTTTCAAATTGGCGATAGTTCGCCGGAAGCATTTGCTGTTGAAGCTGCAGGAACCACGGATGCTGCCGCGCTTCCTTGAGGTCCGCATACGCGAGCTCGCTGACGTCTTTTGGGAACAGGCCGATGATATCTGTGCCGAGCGTGCCGGCCGCAGCGCGGGAGGGAATCAGCATGGCAGCGGCGAGGATGAGCGTGCTGAATATGGCGGTAAATGCATCGATAGATTTATTCTCTGAAAAGAGTTTCATGTTTTGGCCTCTCTGTTAAGCGCGGACGGCGTGTGAGGTCAGCCGCGATTCGATGTCCTGCGATTGTGTGCGCATGGCGGCGACGAATGATGCGTCAGTGATGGAATCCAGATTGATGGCTACGTTTGCGAGCGCGCCGCGCGCCCCCGCTGCCGCCATCAATCGGGCGACGCGAAGGTCTGAAAGCATAGAAGCGCTGGAGATGGCTTCCAGTTGCCCGAGGCGTTCAAAAAGTTCCAAAGACTTACGGGCGACAGCCATGGGAACTTCGGCCGCGCCGCGCGTGGCTTGCTGAATGGCCTCTTCGCGACGGCGGGCGTCTTCGGGAGAGTCCTTGGGCAGCTTAAACGCGGCGAGAACGGCGTTGTAGGATTCCGCGTCGCGGTCAATGGCGTCGGCCAGTTCGATGGCGACGGAGTGCATGTCGGAAACGGCGCGGTCGAGCTGTTCGGCATAGGCAGCCTGCGATTTCTTTTTGCGCGACAGACCTGCCACCATTTGCGCGAGGCTTGCGGCGAGCGCGCCAGCGAGCGCGGAAACAGAGCCGCCCCCGGGAGTTGCCGTTGGCTCCGCGACCGCGTTGAGGAACGGCCGAGCAAGCGCTGCGAGTTTGCCGGGGCTTGCGTCGAGCGGCGCGCCGGAAAGAGCCGCAGCCAGGCGATTCTCAAAAACTTGCGCGGGCGAGAAATTCTCGAATTGAAGATAAAATTCGGCGGTCATTTCGATGGCGCGCTTGGGAATCAGGCCGACGATTTCGCTGCCAATAATCGAGGCGCCGTAGCGTGCCGCTTCGCTGCGGACCATTTCAAAGACGCGGTGAAGCGGCGTTTGCTCGTAGTCGGTCATGTTGATGGAGACTTGCGCGACGTGGCGCGCGCGCAGATCGACGCCCATGGCTTTCACGTAGCGCAAGCCGCCGTTTGAGAAGCGGATGGATTTGGCGATTTTCTTCGCGATGTCGACGTCGGGCGTATCCAAATTTATGTTGTAAGCAATCAGGAATTTTCGCGCACCCACAATCACCGCGCCGGCCGTGGGATGCAACCGCGGTTCGCCAATATCAGGGGCGCGATCGGGATTCTTCAGCACTTCTTCGCGAATGCCTTCGAACTGGCCTTTGCGGACGTTTTCGAGATTCGTGCGCTCGGGGCGCGTTGCGGCAGCTTCGTAGAAATAAACGGGAATCTGATAGCGTTTCCAGATTTCGTGGCCGACTTTTTTTGCAAACGCAACGCATTCGTCGATGGTGACTCCGTCGACGGGAATAAACGGAATGACGTCGGTGGCGCCGAGCCGCGGATGCGCGCCGGAATGTTTGGTGAGATCGATCAGGTCGAGGGCTTTGCCAATGCCGCGAAGCGCGGCTTCGGCGACAGGTTCGGGCTCGCCCGCGAGCGTGATGACGCAGCGATTGTGATCCGCATCGCTTTCGCGGTCGAGGATGTATACGCCTTCGACGGCTTGCATCGCGGCGACGAGCGCGTCAATCTTGGCGGCGTCGCGCCCTTCAGAAAAATTCGGCACGCATTCGATCAGACGTTTCATTCGAAAGTGGCTTCCTTGTTATGAATTAACACTTCTCGACTCGTTTTGTTGTGAGATGCGACCTGAATCAAACACGGCTGGAGCGTTCCCGAGCGTAAATGATACGGCCGCGCTTCATGGTCAGCGAAC